>NZ_JAVRDU010000004.1 GCF_031846015.1 Novosphingobium sp. MMS21-SN21R
GATCGGGTTGGTCGAGTGGAGCCATGGTACGATGCTCCCTGGGGAAGGTCATGTAGGCCAGCACGTCGGACTCGGCGGCGTCCATCAGCGTCGGCAGCTTGGGCGGTTTGGGCCGAATCTGGTCGGCAAGGGCGCGCCACTGCTGGTTCGCGGCTTCGGGCGTCTCCTGCACAAAAGCGGTGGCGATGAAGGCCGAGACGACCCCCTGCCGCTCTTGCCGGCGTGAGCCAGCGCGCTCCTCATGAAGTGCACCCAACAGCGCTGCCAGCTGGCACACGGCAGCTTGGAGACCGCCGCCTTGATGCCTTCGTGCGCGTCGGAGAGGATCAGCTTCACGCCGCGCAGGCCCCTGCGCGTAAGCTTACGCAGGAAGGCTGACCAGAAGGGTTCGGCGCTTCGGTGGTTGTTATGGTTTCCGAAGGTTTGGCTGCATTTCCAGCTGAGCTATCTGTGCGGGTTTCCAAGCATTTTGGCCATCGCTATCCTCTATGCGCATTATATCGGATTTGCCGCATTTATGCCTTCGTAAGTTATGAGATCCACCTCGCGGTAGCCTGAGGCTCGTACTGCGATGTCGGCCGCTGCAGCCCTTGCAGCAACGGCCGGATCTGGGCTCCCAAGTTTAGTAAGTCGGACCCAGTTGGTTGTGATGGCCTTCACGTAATTTCGGGTTTCCGAAATTGCAGGTATGCTGCCCAGCGAAAGGGAGCGCCGTTCGGGCCCAGCATTGTACGCAGCTAAAGCCAGATCAACGCGCCCAAAGCGGTCAAGTTGCTGTCGAAGATACCGTGCTCCTGCCCTCATGTTGGCAAGTGCGTCCCAAGGGTTTTTGAGCTCTAGATTTCTCGCTGTCCCCGGCATGACCTGCATCATCCCCATCGCCCCGGCCCCGCTTAGTGCCCAAGCCTTATATCCTGACTCCTGGGCGATGACTGCGTCCAGCAGACCTTCAGGAAGGCCGTTTTCGCAAGCGATCGCGGACATTGCTGAAAAATAGGCTACTCGTCTGTTCTCCACCTCGGGAGCTAGCCACCAGGTTGGGCGATACCCATTCTGAGGGCACAACATAGGTGTGGAAGGCGCTGAAATTCCCTGAAGTGTCAGTTCGAAAACGTCAGAGAGGCGGTTCCCGCCAGTAGCGTAAGTTCCCTGGCTGATCCCGGGCGCATCGCCCGACTCAACCAACCGATCAAAGTGGGCGCTTAATGCGGCTCCAACAGTTCCCTGCTCATTACTGGCGACAACCCCGATCGGAGAAAAACGCACAAGATCAACTTCTCTGGCTTTCGCAGCGGAGGCGCAGATCATTGCGGCCGCGAAGATCGAACTACATTTGAATGAAATCACGACACACCCCTTCCAAGGTGATGTGCCGATCTGATCGAGAATGCGCATGATCAGAAAATCAAAGATGGAAAGCAGAGTCAATCTCGGCGTAAACCCATCAAGCGAGCCAAGCAGCTACCCAACGGCCGATATGTTGCGAACGCTGGCAGCGTTCCTGCCCCTGAGACGGTGTCCACATTCGTCACAATGCAGCGACTGCGAAACATTGTAAAACTCTCTGTCCCGTCTAGGGATGCTCAAATGCTGTTTTGCGAGCCCTGCCCCATTTTTTGCGCCCCAGTTTGAGAATCGCGGCGTTTGTCCTTGGCGCGCAGGCCACCGCAATGGTCACCCCTCGCACTCTCAGAATGTAAGAAGATGTCCTGACAGTCGACAGGGGCCCTGGAACGCGACGGCGCAATTTGGCACATCGTGCCGGCCCTCTTAAGAGGACCAGGGCGCGCTGATCCATCTTCGCAGACTGCTCAAATCATCCGATACAAACACTTGCAGACGGGCCTACCACACGTTTTTGATCGGGACGCTTTTAGCCACTGCCTTCGAATGTCGGGATGCCCAAAATACGCGGGGCACCAGCCTATAGGCTGCGGTACTGCAGCCTCCTAAACGACACACTTCCTTCACGGGCTGCAAATATCGCAGGCCGGAGGCTTAAGAAGCCGTCGCCAATATTATGATTGTAGCCCGACACCTCGTAGGACCGCACCAACTGCCAAGTCTGCCCATCGCGGCCTTGGTAGAAGCTTGCCACGTTTTCGTCATTCACCACCCGGAAATGCATTTTTCGCCCCATTGAAGGCCCTGCGGGTGGGTAAAAAGGTTCGACCCCAGTTTTGTATTGATGAAGGCGGTTCTCGTCCGCTCCCAAGCCGCAAAAAAGCTTGGAATTGTAGAACAACAACAGGCCGCCAATTGCATCTCCCGTTAATTCGAGTTCGACCTCCACTTCGTACCGTCTTTCGCCAGCATTGAGGACGAGCGGCGCTGCGTCCGCCGGCCCGCTGCCCAGTCCTTGCAGTACCAGTGTACCATCGGTGAGCACTGCGCGACTTGCGTAATCGGCACCTGGCCCAAAAAATTGCAACCGTGTGCCAAACGCACTGATCTGAAAGTCATCAGATAGTGCGGTACCGTGCGGCCGCGAGGCACCGCTCATCGGTTTTCGCAATGGGCGAGAAAGATCACCGCCCATTGCGCACGGCCAGCCGTCGGCTGTCCAAGTGAAGGGTTCCAGCAAAAGTTGCCGCCCAAGCGTGCGAAAACCGTTTTCATAGCCGTGATAGACAAGCCACCAGTCGCCGCCCGGGCCTAGGATCGGAGTTGCATGCCCGCGCGACCACCAAGGTTCGGCAGGATCAACAGTGCGGACAATCGGATTATGCGGGCAGTTTTCCCACGGGCCGTGAATGGAACGGGATCGAGCCACGATGACCATGTGGCCCGTAGGCGGACCACCTGTACCCCCTTGGGCGGCGAACATGTAGAACCATTCGCCTCTCCGAAGCATCTTTGGTCCCTCGAGTTCGAACCCTTCAATGACCCAGTCGGCAGGAATTTTCCATCCTTCGTACACCTTCTGTGTCGGTCCGGCGCGTGACAACCCGTCGTCACTGATTGGCACCCTATTGCCGCCATTGAGAAACAAATAGCGTTTGCCATCTTCGCCTACCGCGTGGCCCGGATCGATGCCGTCGAAAATATCCATGTCCGCAGGTTCGCTCCATGGGCCCTCGATCCGGTCCGCGTGAACCACCATAACTGAAATCGTTGGTCGCCGCGGGCCGGGCGGCGGAGAACTTGCCGCAATCGGGATGTTCAGAGCGGGGAAGTAAATAAAATAGCGCCCATCGTGCTTGACGAGATCGGGTGCGAAAACCGAACCGACCGGCCTTTGCAGTGCGGGACCAATCGGCGTCCAGTTCACCAAGTCGGCTGATTGCCAGATTAATAGCCCTGGGTAATATTCGAACGAAGAGGAGACCTTGTAGTACTGGTCGCCGTCGTGCAGCACGCTGGGATCCGGGTGGTCGCCTGCCAGGACGGGATTGAGGTAGGTCCCATTGCCAAGATCTGCCCTGCGCTGCCCTTCGATTCCACGCTTCCACGGAAAAGCCCGTTTCGGCGTGACCCTGTCGGGAGCGCCCTTTGCCAGGGCAGCGCCATTACCTATCGGCAAGGAAGTGGCAGCCGCCCCTGCCATTGCCAGTGAGAGCACTTCGCGGCGGGTGCTTTCAGGTATCGACACGACTGTCTCCTCGATTATCAGTGGCCAGATCTTATTGTCGACACGGCCGATGTGGGCGCAGCGCGTGATACGCGGTCGACGATGACGGTCGCGTGAACTGCTGCGTTCGAACTATTGCCGGCCCATATGCCGAAGATGCTGGCGCCTAACTCCCAGGAGCGTGTCGCGACATTCCAATGGTGCAGGGCACTAAATTTTCATTCTGGCGGCATGCCACTTCACATGTTCAGCCATGAAGGTCGAAATGAAGTAATATGAGTGGTCATAGCCCGGCTGCATGCGGATCGTCGCGGAAATTCCGGCGTCCTGCGTCGCGCGGACTAGCAAATCCGTCTTGAGCTGGACTTCAAGGAAGCTGTCCGCATCCCCCTGGTCGACCAGCAGTTCAGGCACCCGCGCGCCATCGGCGATCAGAGCGCAGGCGTCATATTCCCGCCAGGCCGTGCGGTCCGGCCCGAGATAGCCGCCGAGCGCCTTTTCGCCCCACGGGCATTCCAGTGGTGCGACAATGGGTGAAAAGGCGCTGACCGAGCGGAAGCGGCCGGGATTGCGCAGGGCGATGGTGAGTGCGCCGTGACCTCCCATCGAGTGGCCGGTGATCCCCTGCCGGTCCAGATCGACCGGGAAATTACCGGCAACAAGTGCCGGCAATTCGTGCTCGATATAGCTGCGCATGCGAAAGTTCCGCGCCCAAAGCTCCTGCGTGGCATCGACATAGAAGCCGGCGCCCTTGCCGAAATCATAGCCTTCGTCGTCCGGCACGTCATCGCCGCGCGGGCTGGTGTCGGGCGCGACGAAGACAATCCCCACTTCGGCGCAGGCGGCGCGGAATTCGCCCTTTTCGGTTACGTTGGCATGGGTGCAGGTCAGGCCTGAAAGATACCACAGCACCGGCAGCTTCGCGCCTGGGGTATGATCCGGCACGAAGACCGAAAAGGTCATGGGCGTGCCCGTTTGCGCGGACTGGTGCGTATAGACGCCCTGCATGCCGCCGTGGCTCTTCCAGGCCGAAACCTGTTCCATCAGAACACCACGACCGAACGGATCGACTTGCCCGCGTGCATCAGGTCGAAGGCGGTGTTGATTTCCTCCAACCCCATGACGTGCGTGATCATCGGGTCGATTTCGATCTTACCGGTCATGTACATGTCGACGATCTTGGGTACGTCAGTGCGGCCCTTGGCCCCGCCGAACGCCGTGCCGCGCCAGTTGCGCCCGGTGACGAGCTGGAACGGGCGGGTGGCAATTTCCTTGCCGGCTTCGGCCACGCCAATGATGATCGAGGTGCCCCAACCGCGGTGACACGCTTCGAGCGCAGTCCGCATGACTTCGGTGTTGCCGGTGGCGTCGAAGGTATAGTCCGCGCCGCCGTCGGTCATGGCGACGATCTTCGCCACGGTGTCTTCACGGCTCAGCCCGCGCGAGTTGAGGAAGTCGGTCATGCCGAACTTGCGGCCCCATTCCTCGCGGTCGGGGTTGAGATCGACGCCGATGATCTTGGCCGCACCCGCCAACCTCGCGCCCTGGATGACGTTGAGGCCGATGCCGCCGAGCCCGAAGACCACGACATTGTCGCCCACCTGCACATTGGCAGTATTGATCACCGCGCCGACCCCTGTGGTCACGCCGCAGCCGATGTAGCAGCTCGTCTGAAACGGCGCGTCGTCACGGATTTTCGCAACGGCAATCTCGGGCAGCACGGTGAAGTTCGAGAAAGTGCTGCAGCCCATGTAGTGGAAGATGGTCTGGCCCTTGTAGGAAAAGCGGCTGGTGCCATCGGGCATCAGCCCCTGCCCCTGTGTGGCGCGGATCGCGGTGCACAGGTTGGTCTTGCCGCTCAGGCACGACTTACACTGCCGGCATTCGGGCGTGTAAAGCGGGATCACGTGATCGCCGGGCTTGACGCTGGTTACCCCGACCCCGACCTCGCGTACGATCCCGGCGCCTTCATGACCGAGCACCGAGGGGAACAAGCCCTCGCTGTCCAGTCCGTCGAGCGTGTAGGCATCGGTGTGGCAGATCCCGGTTGCCATAATCTCGACCAGCACTTCACCCGCCCTGGGCCCTTCGAGATCAAGCTCGACAATCTCAAGCGGCTGCTTGGCGGCAAAGGCAACGGCGGCGCGGGTCTTCATGATGGATTCCTGTCTAACAAGCGCAGATTAAACCGGCAGTCCGACATAATTCTCGGCAATGCTGGTCTGGGCGGCGCGGCTGGAGGCGATGTATTCGAGCTCGGCGACCTGCATCGCCCGCTCGAACGGGCCGTCCTCGGGAAAGCGGTGCATCAGTTTGGTCAGCGACCAACTGAACCGCTCGGACTTCCATACCCGGGCGAGGGCCTTGGCCGAGTAACCGGCGATTCCATCCGCTTCGCCGCGCCTGAAGAAAGCGGTGAGCGCCTCGGCGGCGTAGTGCACGTCGCTTGCGGCAAGGTTGAGACCCTTGGCTCCGGTCGGGGGCACGATGTGCGCAGCGTCACCTCACAAAAGCATGTTGCCGTGGCGCATCGGCTCGAACACGTAGGACCGCAGCGGCGCGATCGACTTCTCGATCGACCGCCCACGAGTGATGTTGGCAGCGGGTTCGGGGCCAAGGCGGATGGCGAGCTCGTCCCAGATGCGCTCGTCCGGCCAGTCTTCGACCTTCTCGGTCAGCGGCACGTCGATGTAGTAGCGGCTGCGGGTCTTGCTGCGCATCGAGGCGAGCGCGAAGCCGTGCTCGTGGTTGGCGTAGATCAGCTCGGAGTGGCAAGGCGGGACATCGACGAGGATGCCGAGCCAGCCGAACGGATAGACCCGCTCGAACTCGCGCGCGACGCTTGCGGGGATTGCCTTGCGGCTCGGCCCGTGGAACCCATCGCATCCGGCGATGAAGCGCACGTCGATGCGCTGCGCGGCGCCGTCCTTGGTGTAGGTGACGTAGCGCGCGTCACTCTCGATGTCGTGCAGCGCCACGTCGACAACGCCGTAGATGACCTCCAGTCCGCGCGCGGGCGCCGCGTTCATCAGGTCGCGGGTGATCTCGGTCTGGCCGTAGACCACCACCGTCTTGCCAGTCAGCGCTTCACAGTCGATGCGGATCAGGCGTTCGCCGTCGGCGAGGTTGAATCCCGCTTCGACTAGCCCCTCGGCCTTGAGCCGTGCGTCGAGGCCGAGGCGCTCCATCAGGCTGACGGTAATCTGCTCGAGCACGCCGGCGCGGATGCGACCGAGGACATAGTCAGGGGTCTGCCGCTCGAGCACCACGCAGTCCACGCCTTCCGCGCGGAGCAGATGGCCGAGCATCAAACCGGCCGGTCCGGCCCCGATGATCGCAACCTGAGTCTTCATGCTCGTGCGACTTCCTGCACTATGGCGCCGAAGGGCGCTGCGCCGTCAGAGCATTGGCCAACCATGCGGATCGTCTCGCCAAATTGCAGAAACGGCGTGCTCGGCGCACCGGCTGCGATGATTTCGATTGCGCGACGTTCCGAGATGCAGGCGGAACCGCGCGACGCGTACTGCGCATTGGAAACCGTGCCCGAGCCAATCACCGTACCGGCGACAAGATCGCGTGTGCGAGCCGCATGAGCGACCAATTCGGCAAAGGAGAATGCCATCTCACCGCCATTGACGAACCCAAAACGCTCTCCGCCACGCTCGACCAGAAGGTCAAGGCACACACGCCCGTTCTGCCAGTGCTCACCCAGGTAATCGGGTGTCACGGCGAACGGTGCCATCGAACATGCGGGCTTTGCCTGGACCCAGCCGAAACCTGTCTTCATCTCCACAGGCGCGATCGTGCGCAGCGACCAGTCGTTGATCTGCACCACCAACCGGATGTATCCTGCCGCCTGCTCCACGCTGGTGCCCATCGGCACGAAATCGACGATCACGCCGAATTCACCTTCGAAGTCGATGCCGTCAGCCTCACTGGGAAAAGCAGCGGGCTCAACCGGGCCGAGAAAACGATCCGACATGCCTTGGTACATCAGCGGCCGCGCGCGATCGATCGGGTCGATGCCGAAGGCGACCTGCATCAACTCGCCGTGGGTCACGAAGGCCGAGCCGTCGAGCCATTGCCATGATCGAGGCAGCGGAGCGCGAAGTTTCTCGCTGACGACGGCCTCGCCGTCACCGGCCTCGAGCCTGTCGGCAAGGCTGCGGAGATCCGGCAGGGCATCGGACCAGCTCTCGATTGCCGTTAGCAGGCTGGGCCACTTCGGAC
Source organism: Novosphingobium sp. MMS21-SN21R (assembly GCF_031846015.1). Lineage (GTDB taxonomy): Bacteria > Pseudomonadota > Alphaproteobacteria > Sphingomonadales > Sphingomonadaceae > Novosphingobium. The sequence continues at coordinate 7,802 of NZ_JAVRDU010000004.1, forward strand.
CGGCTGACATAGATCGTTCGCCATCGCCCGAGACTACGATCAATTCGCCATCGGGAAGGCCGTTGTCATAGGTTGCCAAACGCATCCGTCAGTCCTCGAAAATCGCGACAGCCCGGGTCCATCCGGCCGAAGCGCCCTTGATCTTGTGCGGGAAGCAACTGACGAGGAAACCGTCGGCCGGCAGCGCCTCGAGATTATGCAGCTTCTCGAGATGGCAGTAGCCGATCTCCCGCCCCGCCTTGTGCCCTTCCCAAATTAGCGAGGTGTCACCGGTCTCGGCCACGCGCCGCGCGGTGTGAGCAAACGGCGCGTCCCAGCTCCACGCATCGGTTCCGGTCACCCGAATGCCGCGCGAGGTCAGGAACATCGTCGCTTCGTATCCCATGCCGCATCCGCGGTTCACATAATCGGGATCGCCCAACGCGGCTCCGGCGGCCGTGTTGACCAGGACGATCTCGAGCGGCCTCAACTGATGCCCGATGCGGTGGAGTTCGGCTTCGACATCGGCTGCGGTGACCACGTAGCCATCCTCGAAATGGCGGAAATCCAGCTTCACCCCTGGCTGGAAGCACCAGTCGAGCGGTATCTCGTCGATCGTCATGGCCGCCACGCCGCCATCCTGGGTCGGGTGATAATGCCAGGGTGCGTCGAGATGGGTTCCATTATGTGTAGTCAGCCGCACCCATTCCGCCGCCGCGAACCCTGCCCCGTCCGGGGTCTGGTCCGCAGTTACGCCAGGGAAGAAATGCGCAAGCTCAGTCATGGTCTCGCCGTGCGTCTGGTAGGTGATCTCGGGACGGAGAAACGGCGGATCGCTTACAACGTCGTTGCAAAGCGTGATCGACAGGTCGACGAACCTGCGGGTGGCTGCGGTGCTCATGCTGCCACCAGTTCGACTGGGAGGGTATCGAGCGCATAGAGGGTGTTATTCGGCCGCCGCGTCGCCGGCCCTGCTGCCCTGATCTCGGCCACCTGCTCGACCAGCGCGGTCAGGACCGCTTCCGCTTCATAGCGGGCGACCATCTGGCCAAGACACTGATGAATGCCGAATCCGAACCCGACATGGCCACTCGCATTGCGGTCGATGTCGAAGCGGTCGGGATCGTCCCAGCGCCGCGGATCGCGGTTGGCCGAGGCCAGAAACAGCAGAACCTTGCTCCCCTCCGGAATTGTCGTCCCCGAAACGTCCGCATCGCAGCTGGTCGTCCGGTAAAACGTCTGTGCCACCCCGCCCCAACGGAGACTCTCCTCGATCGCCTTGCGACAAAGCTCCGGTTTCTCCTTCAGCTTGCGCCATTCGTCGGGAAACTGGGTAAAGGCGAACACCAGGTTGGCTATGCCGTTGACCGTCGTGTCGACGCCCGCTGAAAGGAACGAACGGACAAGGCGCTGGGCTTCATCCTCCGAGCAATCCCCCCGGTCGGCTGCGGCATAGACCTCGCGGCCCCAGCCATCGGGCTTGAGGAACTCGCGCTTGCAGCTTTCGGCAACCCAGGCCGTGGCGGCCACGGCTTGCGACATGCTCTGCTCAAGCAGCGCGTTGCGGGGACCGAACGCATTGAACACCGTGGTGGCATAGGGAATCAGGTTCTCCCGGCCTTCGTCGCGAAGTCCGATCATGTCCGGGAAGATGCTGAGCGGAAATGCCTCGGACAGGTCCGCAACCGCCTCGACCGCTCCGCGCCCGACCAGCTCGCGCACTAGCGCCGTGGCCTTCGTGCGCCATTCGGGCTGCCGGGCTTTGAGACTCGGCAGGGAGGCGACCTTGTTCATCAGGCCGCGGGTCCGGCTATGGAGCGGCGGATCGGCCTCGAGCAACAGCGACGGCGGGCGCCAGGGCTGCTCGGTGGCAAAATCCGCCAAGCCGACGCCGCGCGAGGACACGAAGGTCTCCCAGTCGTTGAGCGCATCGCGGACTTCGGCAAAGCGCGCGAGCCCGTAGCACTGGTACCGCTCCAGCCAGACGACCGGCCCCGCTTCGCGCAATCTTTCGTGATGCGGGAACGGATCGGACAGCACCGCCTCGTCGTAAGGATCAAAATCCAGTGCGCTGATCGTCATGTGGTTCCTCTCCCGGCGCGGTCATCCGCGCTCATCCCGGCATTTCAGGTGCTGCCGGTGTTTCCGCCCAGCGTTTCGGCAAACCAGTCGGCGATGCAGTCACGCCCATAGGCCATGTTGTCTGCGCCCACGTGCTCGACGCCACCTTCGCGAGCCGTGAAGATGACCTTTTCGCGGCGTGGCGAGTTGACCAGCTGGTCATACAGGTCGTCGGCGTAAGACAGGCTGATCTGTCGGTCTTCAGCACCGTGGGTGACCAGGAACGGCACCCGGATGCGATCGACGTGGCCATTGAGGTTCATCGCTTCCGACTTGACGAGGAACTCGTCCATGTCGTTGGCCCCGAATGCCCACATCACATGCGCCCAATAATGCGGGACCGGGTTTTCGCCTTCGCGCATCAACCGCTTGTCTTGCACCTCGCGCCAATTGTGATTGGCGCCCCAGACCGCGCCGCTGGCAAACCTCGGCTCGTAAGCGACGGCGCGGGGAGCGAAGTGCCCGCCAAGGCTGATCCCTGTCATCCCGATCCGCGCGGGATCGACATCGGGCTGGCTTTCCAGCCAGTCGACCGCCCTTGCGGCCCATCTTTCCGAATGCGGATCGACCGGCAGTCCCTGCAGACGCAGCGCCTCGCCCGAGCCCGGCTGGTCGACGCACAGCGTGGAAATGCCGCGCCGGGCCAACGCCTCAGGCAGTCGCGACCAGTAGAGCAGCTCCTTGCAGCTATCGAGACCATTGCAATAGACAACTACAGGCTTGCGGCCCTCGCCCGGCGCGCGCGTATAAAGCGCTGGCATTGTTCCTTCAGCCAACGCGATCTCAACCCGGTCGCGGTTGATCTGCCCAAGTGCCGTCGAGCGGTCGAACGAATCCCTCGCCTTGCTGTAGGTGGCTTCGCGGCCGGGCGCACCATGCCCCTGCATCCGTTCCGCAGTGATCAGGTAGAGCGAAGCCCGCTCTAGCTTGTTCGAAGCGGAGATCGCATGCCCCCTTGCCTCGTCCTCGGCGGCGAGCTCGATCAGCTTCTCGCCCATCGCCGCCCACTGTTTCATGAATGCCGGCGTGCCGGCATCTGCACCGCTCGCCGCCGCGTCCCGGATTGGCTGACACATATCGACAATCTCGCCAATCTGCCCGCCGCTCTCCATCGCTATCGCAACAGAAAGGTTCCAGATGTAATTCGGGAAGAGTTCGAGCAGCGCCATCGATCAGGCCTCGACCGCAACGAATAGCCCGGGATTGGGATGGGCATGCGGCATTGTCTGCGGCCCCCCGACGCCGATACCCCACTGATCCATGATCAGCGGCGCGGGCGTATAGGTATTTGGCTGGTGGCTCTCAAAATCCACTTCCTCCAGCTCCGAAGTATACTCGGTGACAAAACCACCCGGCGTGACGAAATAGCTGAAGGTATTGTTGCCGGCGGTATGCCGGCCCGGCCCCCACTGGATGTCGATGCCCTTGAGCTTGAGACGATGTGCTCCGCGCATCATATCGTCGACGCCCAGCATATCGTAAGCGACGTGGTTCAGGCACGGCGGGCCCGGCAAGATGGCGAGACGATGGTGCGCGCTGTTGCAGCGCAGGAAGCACATGAAGTCGCCGAGCCAATCCGAAACCTTAAATCCCAGCACATCGCAAAAGAACCGGACGAGCCCCTGATGGTCAGGGGAATGCAGGACGAGGTGGCTAATTTTGACCGGTAGCCCTTCCCACTTGGCAATCTCGCGCTTTGCCCCCCGCGCCACATCGGACGATATCTCCATCTGGAGGCCATCCGGAGTGAAGAAGCGAAACCCATAGCCGCCCCCTGGCGTCGTTAGTTTGCGCGGTTCATGGACGACCTTCGCACCGGAAGCTTTAACATTGGCGCACAACTCATCGACGTCGGCGCTGCAGTCGGCAGCGAGTGCGATCACGTCGACACGGTTCTCTTCGGCCTTCCTAAGACGCACCACGTGGTGTTCGTCATGACCGGGAGCCTTGAACCAAGCCATGCCATCATCGCTTGTGACGGGGTCGAGACCAAAGATCTCGCCATAGTAAGCCTGCTCGGCTTCAATATCGGTGACGCCATAGCCGACATAACGTATTTCGGAAACGCGGGTCATTGCTGATCCTCTCAAATGGGCTGGGATATGACCGCGAACATCTCCGCGGTGGCCTTGTGGTTGTCGATCGCGGGGCCCTTGCCGAGCTGCCCGTGGCAGATCGCCAAACTTGACGTCACGATGTACGCGCAGCGTTCGAAGCGACGATCGCGATAGGCGCTAAACGCCGATTCCGGATCGTCGTGCCGGGCCAATTCCTCCGCGAGCACGATCGCGTCCTCGATCGCCATTCCGGCGCCTTGGCCGAGATGCGGCGTGGTCGCGTGCACAGCATCGCCAAGCAGGACTGTGCGGCCGTTGTGCCAAGGACCGGTGACAAGGACACCTTCGAGCGGCCGATACACCACCGCCGCATCGTCGACTATCTGATCGGCAAGCGCACGGATGGCAGGCGCGCAGCCCGACAGCTTCGCAGCCATAGTAGCAGCCAGGCCGCGCAACGGATAACGGGGGTTCCCGGGCTCAGGGGTGGTGACGTACATGTACATCACTTCATTGCTGATCGGCACCAGTCCGACCCCGGTCGAGCCGTTATAGACCTGCAATGCGTCAAGCGCCGCGGGGCGCGGAAAATTGTAGCGCCAGACGGATTGGCCTGTAAATTCGGGCTTCTCGGCCGCAGGCAAGACCATGTCTCGAACTTGCGAGTAGACACCGTCCGCACCGATCACCAGATCGTAGCGGCCCACCGAACCGTTTGAGAAGGTCACGGTGACCCCGGCCCCATCGTCGTCCAGTTGCTTCAGCGTCAGACCCAACCTGGTCTTTGCGCCGAGCGCGGCGGAGCTTTCGGCGAGTACCTTCTGCAGGGCCGTCCTGCTGATACCGACGTTCGCGGGTTGTCCCTCGACGAGACGGGGTGTCGGCACCCGAGCCGCCATCGTGCCGTCCGGCAGGAATATCTCGACGGCGTCGAACCCGCAGGCGGCATCCAGGAAAACACTCAACACGCCAAGCTGGTCCATCGCCCTGATTACGTTGGCCTGCTGGATGATCCCGACGCCGTAAACGCTCCAGTCCGGATCGCGCTCGACCAGCTCCACCGAATGACCGGCCCGCGAGAGCGATATAGCCGCGGACAGACCTCCGATGCCGGCCCCCACGATCAGAATCTTCTGCTGGTGCACACTACTCTCCCCTTGGAAAGCGGTGCGTAGCAAGCCCGAGCGAATATCAAAAAGTGATTATCTGAATAGATTTCTACTTGAATTTCTGATTGAACTTCTCCGAGCACTTCGCGATCTGTGCAACCATCCACTTGATCCCCGGATCGTCGGCGCGGGTTTTGTGATACTGGACCATCTCCTTCATCACGGGAAATTCGAAGGGGAGCGGCTGGTAGACGATCTCGCCCCTGCTCCGGACCATCTTCGCCAGACGCTCGTGCATTATGGCGAGGCGGCTCGTTCCTACCAACAACTCGGGAACAAGGGAAAACGACGCCGCGTAGATCTCGATCTTCCGCTCGTTCCCCCGGTCCTTGAGGTGGGTCTCGGCAAAGGTAACCCGGCTAGTTCTGCCCATTTCGACCGCAACGTGACCGTGCGCATAGAAGTCGTGCTCGCTTAGCGGCTTCTGCAGCACGGCATTCCCGGACCATCCCGCGACGACATATTTTTCCTCAAATAGCAGTTCGGTCGGATGGCCGGGATGACAATGCTCAGTGGGAGTGAGAATCAGATCCAGTTCTCCCCGGTCCAGCAAGCCGAGCATCTCGTCGGAAGGCGGTTGGAGATCCAGCCTGATGCCTGGAGCCAGGGCAGCCAGCCGCGGCACCAGGTCGGCGAACAAGATCGTAGAAAGGTAATCGGACACGCCGATCCGAAACCAGCGATCGGACTTGAGGGGATCGAAGGCCGACGTCTGGGTTATTAGCCGGTCGACCTGAGCGAGGACATCCTTGGTTGGCTGATGCAGCGCCAATGCAAACGCGGTCGGCATCATCCGCTTGCCGTATGATGTAAGGATAGGATCGCCAAAGTAGTCCCGGAGCCGGGCTAGAGCCGCGCTCGCCGCTGGCTGACTAAGGTGCAGCCGCTCCGCTGCCTTCACCGTGTTGCACTCGTCCAGCAGCACATCGAGTGCTGCCAGCAGGTTGAGATCGAGACCCTTGACGCGCATGTTCTATCACTCAAACAAGTTGTAACCGATAAATACAAACAGTTTTGCTGATTATCACGCCATCGGTATGGAAAGTCAAAATCAAAAGGGGGAGGCGTGTGATGGCCAAAATTCAGTTTCTCGCGGGCGTTGGTCTTGCCGGGATCGCATGGGCGACCCCGGTTGCCGCACAGTCGGCCGAACCGGAATCAAGCAACCAGGGTCTTTCGGAAATCATCGTCACGGCCCAGCGCCGGGAAGAGAACCTTCAGAAAGCCGCTCTGCCCGTCAGCGCCGTTGCCGGCGACGTGCTCACCCAGCAGAGCATCACCCAGGCGACCGATATCACTCGCCTCGTCCCGTCGTTGCAGATCGCACCGGCGGCCTCTTTCACCCAGATCTACCTTCGCGGCGTCGGGACGTTCGGTGCGAATGCCTTCGCCGAACAGGGCGTCGCGTTCAATCTCGACGGCGTCTACCTTTCGCGTCCCGCGGCGCCCGCGGCGCTATTCTACGATCTCGAGCGCATCGAGGTTCTTAAAGGTCCGCAGGGCACCCTCTATGGACGCAACGCCACGGGTGGTGCCGTCAACCTCATCACCAAGCGCCCCACTCTAGGTAACGCCTCGGGTTACATCAACGCCGAATACGGCAACTACGATGCCCTGAAAGGCTCGGGGGCGATAAATCTGCCGGTGGGGGACATCGCGGCTATCCGGCTCTCCGCCCAGTACGCGAAGCACGATGGCTACTTCAGCGACGGGTACGACGACGAAGACACACTCGGGGTCCGCGGGCAATTCCGCCTGGATACGGGCGATGGCTTCAACATGAACCTGATGCTCGACTATGGGAATGTCGGCGGCAAGGGCTCGGGCGGTACGATCATGCCTTTGCTGAGCGGCAACCGCCGTCTAGGACCCAGCGATCCGGCCGTTATCGCCGCATATCTCGCACGGACACCCACCGCGCCGGTGCCTCAGCTCATCGCCCGAAACGACGGGTTCCAGGACAACGACTATTACGGGGCGGTCGTCACTGCCAACGCCGACCTGGGCTTCGCCAAGCTCACCGTGATCCCGGCCTGGCGGCGCACCAACCTGGACTTCGAGAGCTATGCCTCCTCGTTCTTGATCGACGTCACCGAGGACAGCGACCAGATGTCACTCGAAGCGCGCCTCGCCAACGAGTCCGCGCGGTTCAAATGGGTCTTGGGCAGCTACTACTTCAGCGAGGACACCTCGGCCCGCCAGTTCTTCAACCAGGCCTCGAACGGCACCCGCATCAACTCCGAGCTTCAAACGCGCAGTTTCTCGGTCTTCGGTGAAGCGACCTTTTCGCTCTCCGACACTTTCCGCCTGACCGGCGGGCTGCGCTATACTCGCGATAACAAGCGGCAGGTCACCGAAGCGCACACCCTGCCCTTCGTCGGCTTTGTACCCCCCGGCCCGCCCGCGTTCATTCCGATCATTCTGGACATCCGGACGGACGCGACCAGCGACGTCGACTTCTCTAAGGTGACCTGGAAGGCGGGGGTCGAGTTCGACCTGGCGGAACGCTCGCTGCTTTACGCCACGGCCTCCACCGGCTTCAAATCCGGTATCCTCTATTCGGCACTGGGCCAGAACTACTCGCAGCCCGAACTGTTGACCGCCTTTACCATCGGGTCGAAGAATCGCTTTCTTGACAATAAGTTGCAGTTTAATCTTGAAGCATTCTACTGGGACTACAAGGATCAGCAGGTGTCGCACCTGGCGCCCGTGCAAGTCGCATCGACTCCGGGCGGCCCGATATTCGGTCCCGTGTTCAAGACCGAAAATGCAGGGGCAGCCACTATCTATGGCGCAGAGGTGGAACTGCTGTGGCAACCCAGCCGCAACGACCTGCTGTCGCTGAATGTGCAGTACCTGCACACGAAGTACGACGACCTGCGCTACCAGGCCTATTCGACGACCGGTCCGGCACCCGTCATCGGCTGTGCCGTTTCGCCGACAAGCCTGACCGGAGCTTCCGCAGCGGCCCGCATCTACAACGTCGACTGCTCGGGCCAGCCGCTCCCCAACGCGCCGCGCTGGGCGATCAACGCAGGCTACGAGCATACCTTCGAACTGACCGGTGGCAGCAAGGTCATCGCAGGTGCCGATACGCGGATCGAATCGTCCAGGTATCTGTCGCTCGATTATCTCACGCTCGGTCGGCAGGGCAGTTACATGGTGTCGAACGCCAGGGTGACTTGGGAAAGCGCGTCGGGCGCGATTTCGCTGACCGGGTTCGTCAACAACCTAGAGAACGAACTGGTCTTCGCCAATTCCCTGCAAAGCCCTGCCAAGGCGGGGGTCGTCTACAACCAGCTTCGTCCGCCACGGACCTACGGCATTCGCGCAGGTGTGCGCTTCTGATCCTGCATCGGTGCAACCCGAATGCCAATTCATGGAGTATCAAATGATGAAGACAAACTCGAGACTGAAGGCTGGCCTTGTCCTCACGACAATGCTTGCGAGCATGCCAGGCGTCGCTTTTGCGCAAGCGACTGCTCCCGCAGAAGGAGACGTCGCAACCGCCGAGATCGTCGTGACCGCCCAGCGACGCAGCGAGAGCATCCAGAAGGTGCCGCTCAGCCTGACCGCAGTGACCGGGGCGGAACTGCGCGATCGCGCAATCAGTGACCTTGCCGGCGTAGCGGCGGCCGCTCCCAGCCTGCAGATTGGTTCCGATGCCAGCTTCTCGGTTCGCGGCGTCGGCACCCTGGCTTTCGCCGGAACGATCGACTCCAGCGTCGCTCTTGCAGTCGACGAGGTCAACATGGGCCGCCCGGCACTGGGCACTCCCTTGCTGATGGACCTGCAGCGCGTCGAAGTGCTGAACGGGCCGCAAGGCCTTCTGTTTGGCAAGAACGCCTCGGCCGGCTTGCTCAACGTCGTGACGGCGCGTCCCGAACTGGGCGTGTTCGGCGGCTCGACCGAGCTCGAATTTTCTTCTCGCGACACGCCCGGCGCCAACCGCAGCGCTCCCGGCATCATCGCCAAGCAGGTCCTCAACATCCCCGTTTCGGCCAACTCGGCGCTGCGTCTGAACGTCCTCTACGGTTATCAGGAATCCCCAGTTACCAACATCGGGACCGTCGCGGCGGGCAACAGGTTCGATTCCAATCGCCGGAATTTCCAGATCAAAGGCAAGTACCTGGCCGAGTTTTCGGACTCGTTCTCGCTTTACGTAATTGGCGATTACAACCGCGCGACGGGCGCCGGATCGTTCTTTGACGCCACCTGGCGCGAGTTTGGAACCGGAAGCGCAGCCCGGCCGGTCTATGCGCAGGTCGGCGGCGTAGCTGGCCCCGACAATTTCCTCTATGCAGGTGACGGCGCGATGTATCGCGACATCGACACCGGCGGAGCCCAGGCTACGCTCAAGTACGTGACGGGATCGGGCCTCGAGATCTCGAATCTCTTCGCCTGGCGTTTCTATGACGTCGAGCAGTCGCTCGACATCGACCGCCTTCAGACCAATCTGGTCAACGTCAACTACACTAAGTCCAACTACAACCAGTATTCCAACGAGCTGCGCGTCGCCCTTCCGTCGGGCAACCGCCTGGGCGGCCAGGTCGGGCTCTACTATTTCCAGTCGAAGCTCAACCAGGAGGGCGAAATCTTCGGCAACCAGGGGCTTCCTTCGTTCGTCCTGCCATCCTTCCCCTTCTGCGTCGGCGCCACGGCTGTGCCGGGTGCATTCCCTCCGACCTGCTCGGTCCGCAACGACTACTTCATCGGCCGCGATGCCAAGTACACCATGGACACCAAGAGCTATGCGGCGTTCGGCCAGCTAACCTACGAGGTCGTCGATGGGCTGCAGGTGATCGGCGGAGCACGGTTCACGCATGACAAGATCGACGTCGACCTGTTCCACGGCAAGCGTAACTACTTCATCTCGCTTTCGGGCCCCAACGGTCGCTACCTGCAGACTTCTTCCAACGACAATTTCAGCTGGAAGCTCGGCGCGCAGTACCAAGCCACTCCGACGATCATGTTCTATGCTTTCCATGGGCGTGGCTACAAGGGTCCCGGTTTCAACGATACAGCGATCCGGAACTCAAGCGGCGTCGGCTTCATCCCAACCATCCGGCCCGAAATTTCGAACACCACCGAAGTTGGCGTAAAGTCGAGCTTCTTCGACCGGAAGCTGACCCTCAACATCTCGGCGTTCAACACGGACTTCGACGACTACCAGGTGCAGTCGCTCGATACGGCGCTGCAGACGTTCGTCGTCCAGAACGCGGCCAAGGTACAGGCGCGCGGCATCGAAGTGAACGTCAGTGCCCGCCCCTTCGCAGGCCTCACGATCAATGGCGGCTTCAACATCCTCGACACGAAGTTCAAGAGCTTCCCGGGTGCGCAGTGCTATCTCGGGCAGGCGGTTGCGAGCTGTGCGGTGAACAACACGTTTGACGCGACTGGCCTAAGGCTGCCCATTTCGCCGAAGTTCACCTCGACCGTCCAAGCGACCTACGAGCTCCCGGTGTCGGGAACCACCGTCCCCTATATCCAAGGCAACTGGTATCACCGCTCTTCGGTCAACTACATTCTGAACGGCGCGCCCGGCGGCGCATTCGGAGCGGTCGACACCTTCGGGTTCAGCCTCGGTGTGAAGGTCGGGGACAAGATGCAGTTCAGCCTGTTCTGTAAGAACTGCACGAACGAGCACATTCCGCAGAGCATCGGGATCGATCCAGGCGACCTTGCTGGCCGCCCTGCGGCCCTGTCCTACACGCAGGTGTTCGGTCTCGATGCCGTACGCTCCGTTGGCGGGACGCTGACCATCCGCTACTAATCGGTGCTCGGGGTGGCCCCGCTGGGCCACCCCGACACGCAATCTGATCTTTTCGGAACTTGCCCCAATGGACCGACGCACTTTCAGCCAAGCGGCCGCCGCCATGATCACCCTGGCCGGCGTCCCCGCCGTGGCAGCGGGCACGGTTCGACGGCAATTTCCTTCAAGGTTCTTGTGGGGCGCATCGACGTCGGGCCATCAGACCGAGGGAAACAACGTCGCCAGCGATTTCTGGCACATGGAACATTGCGCCAAGAGCATGTTTGCCGAAGCATCCGGCGACGCCGCGGACAGTTTCAATCGCTGGCCGCACGACCTGGATCTGGCGAAGTCGCTTCATCTCAACAGTTACCGTTTCTCCCTGGAATGGGCGCGTATCGAGCCTGAGGAGGGGAAGTTCTCGGACGCGATGCTCGAACACTACCGTTCGATCGTCGAAGGGTGCAAAGCGCGCGGCCTCGCAGCTGTCGTGACATTCAATCACTTTTCCTGCCCGCGCTGGTTCGCGGCACGAGGCGGCTGGAGCAATCCTGCCGCGCCCGATCTGTTTGCGCGTTACTGCGCAAAGGCAGCTCAGGCGATCGCGGCGCACATCGATTATGCCGTGACAATGAATGAACCCAACCTACCGTCGATCCTCGCCTGGGCCAATATGCCCGGGCAGCTCTACGAAGCTCATGCCGCCATGCTCGCGGAGTGTGCGAGGTCGCTTGGCGTTGCAGATTTCTCCGCTGGCTTCTTGCTCCCGCGCGCGCAGTTCGCCCCGATGATACCGGTCATGGGAGCGGCCCATCGCAAAGCAAGGGCTGCGATCAAGTCGGTTCGCCCAGACCTCCCCGTCGGGCTCTCGTTGGCGGTTACGGACGATCAGGGGGTAGGGACAAATTCGAAGTTGAACGCGAAGCGGGCCGAAGCTTACCAGCCGTGGTTCGAATTTGGCGCTCAGGACGACTTCGTAGGCGTCCAGAATTACGACCGGATGCTGATCGATGCCAACGGTCCCGTCGCACCGCCCGCGGCCACGCCGCGGAATTTCATGGGTACGGAAATCTATCCGGCCTCCTTGCAAGGCGCCGTACGATATGTGCACACTGCAACCGGCAAGCCGGTTTTGGTCACCGAGCACGGACTGGGCACAGACGATGACGCGCTTCGCAGGGGCTTCATCACCGATTCCCTGGCAGGGCTTCACCAAGCCATCGTGGAAGGCGTTCCCGTTCTTGGCTACATGCACTGGTCGCTCATCGACAACTTCGAATGGTATTTCGGCTTCCAGCCCAAGTTCGGCTTGGCTACGGTTGATCGGCTGACCCAAAAGCGAACGCTCAAACCGAGCTCCGCCGTCTTGGCGCGGATCGCGCGGTCGAACCGGGTCTGAGGATCGGCCCGCGTGCCCTTGGCTACGCGCGGCCCATCATTTTCGTGATCAGCCGTTGAGCGGCCAGTGCATCTTCCCCGGACGGCACCGGGCTTCGACCGGCTTCGATCGCGGCATGAAATTCGCGCAAGACCTCGCGGTGCGCTTGGTGATCGAACGCCATTATCCCGGCGCCTGATCCGGAGCTGCCGCTGTAGCCGGCTGTTTCCACCCTGCCATCGTGCCAGGTCACTTCCAGAAGCCCACCGGTCAAGATCGCCGTCCCGCTCGTGCCAATCAGCTCGATCACTTCGGGACGACCCGGGAAGCAGGCCGTCGTCGCCGCGAAACTGACACTGGCTCCGCGCACCGTGCGCAGCAGCGCCACGACGTGATCTTCGGCCTCCATTTTGTGAATGCTTGTCGTGGTCGGTACGGAGGCGATCAGGTCCAACGGCCCGACCAGCGACAACAGTAGATCAATGCTGTGAATTGCCTGCGTGAGCAAGACTCCCCCGCCGTCGCGATGGTATGTCCCCCGCCCCGGCTCGTCGTAATAGGATTGCGGCCGCCACCACATGAAATTGAGGCTCGCGGCCACCACTTCGCCCAGTTCTCCCGCCTGCACCACTTGCCTGAGCCGCACCGCGCCCGGGCGAAAGCGATGCTGCAGGACCACCCCGAGCCTGCGTCCCGCGCGCTCGGCTGCGGCGACAAGGGCCGATGCGCGCTCGAGCGATATGTCGAGTGGCTTTTCGACCAGCACATCCTTGCCGCACTCGAAAGCGTTTCGTGCCAACTCCAGATGTGAACTCGGGGGGGTCAGCAGTATGACCGCGTCTGTTCCGGGTTCCGTTATCGCCGCGTCGACATCGGCGCTAACCCGAAACCCGAGGCTTTCGGCCAGTCCCTTGCGCGCGCCCGACCCTCTGCTGGCGACCTGGACGACCTGTATCGTATCCTTCAAGTCTGCAAGGCTCAGCAGATGGGGCTCAGCCGCAAGCCCGAGACCGATCACGGCAACCTTGAGCATCAGCGATCGACGCGTTCGACTTGAATCGCCGAGACGATCGCCTGACCGGCCCGCGGCTTGAACCACAGGTCAAGCAGTCCGTCCCTTACCGGCGTCACGAATGAACGGATCACTGCTGCGTTTGCCGCAGCACCGCTCTTGGCCGGATCGAACCGGCCGATCGCGACCCTTCCGCCAGCCAATACGTCGAAGACCCGCACGCTCTTGTCGGAAGATTCGATGAAAGTCAGCGTCACCCTGTACTTGCCGTTTGACACCGGAATTCGATAGCGGAACTCTCCCTCCCGGTAGGTTGCGGCAATCTCGCTGTCGGCTGTACCCGCTATCTGGGTTGGCTGCGCCGGCTTGCCGAAGTCGGCTGGCTTGACCACCGATCCTGGCTTGCCGCCTTGGAAGAAGTTGTCCGAGCCGAACACCCCTGCCGCAGCTCTTGCGGCGACCATCGCGCCACTGTCGATCCGTGTGCTGCGCAGGGCCTCGGGAGCGACCTGCCAGAATATCCTGTTTTCCTGCGGACCTCCTGAGAACTCCCCACGCGCCAGAATTTCGTTGGCGCCCGATTGCAACTGGACGCCCGTCCAGACGCAGACCCGCTGAGGGCAATCGGTCAAGGTTGGCAAAGCTTTGCCATTGACGGTCAGGGTGGTTCGCCGGGCATTGCTGTAGACGCGGACATCCGTCACTGCGTAGGCCCGGTTCGCATAGCGCCGACCGGTAACATAGACCGTCGGGGTCGAGGTCCAGTTCGCCTTGTAGAAGTAATAGGCGTCCTTGCGGGTCTTGTGGTCGAACGTGATCAGACCCTTTGTGTTGATGTCATCGGCATCGCCTTCGTGGCGAACAGTCGAAGCAAAATCGAAGGCTGCCCACAGCCACGTTCCCCACAGGTCGCTACGCCGCGAAAGGAGCGGCCAAGTCTGCTCGTGAATGTAGCTCTCGTATTCCTCGGGCTGGGCTCGGCCGCGTGAGTCCACCATGCCGCCGAGCACATTATCGGTATGCACCGAAAGTGCGCCGCCGGCGCCATACTCGGTGACCGACAACGGCTGGCTGGGACGCTGCGATCGCAGCAGATCGAGATGACCCGGCAAGTCGCCGGGCTCGCCGAAATACCATCCGAAGTAGCGGTTGGCACCGCCGACATCAGCGGCGGGCGCCGTGATCGGCACCGTTACATCGGCGGCGAACAGACGCCCCTCGCAACACGTCGCAAGCGCCGTCGGCCGGGTGGGGTCCAGGGTCTTGGCGTATCGGTTGAGTTCCGCCAGCAGCGGCAAGGGATCGGGACCCGCTCCCTTGAAGCCCGTCAGGAACGCAGGAAGCGAATTTCCGAAATCGACCTCGTTGGCGATGCCCCAGACCGCCACCGAAGCGTGGTTCTGATTCTGCCGGATCAGCTCGGCCATTTGTTGTCGTGCGTTGGCCCGGAGCTTCTCGGTGGCGACCTCTGCCTCGCCGAACGTCCACTGGGAGACCAGGGGAATCTCGTCCCACAGGATCAGGCCGTACTGATCTGCCAGTTCGTGAATGTACTGGCTGTGCTGGTAATGGGTCAGGCGGATCGACGTCGCACCCATCTCGCGCAGGAGTTTGATGTCCCCTTCGACGTCGGCGCGCGAAATCGCCCAGCCCTTGTCTTCCCGATCCTGGTGGTAGCCTACGCCCCGAATTGCATAGGGCTCTCCGTTCAGCAAAAAGCCGCGCGTCGGGCTGATCTCGATCGTCCGGATTCCGAATGGCTGCTCGACGCTGTCAATCACCTCCCCATCCGGCTTGAGGACGTCGAGCACGAAGCGGTAGAGATAGGGGTCGTCAACACCCTGCCACAGGCGGGCCTTGTCGACGCGCAGCGAATTCTTGACGGTCACCAGGCCGCCCGCAGCGATTGCCTCGCGCTGCTCCTGCGATGCGACAACGGTCCCCTGCGCGTCGATCAGGCGCGCCCGGACCCTTACAGTGGATGCCGCTTTAGCTCCGTTGGCGACCCGGGCTTCGGTATCCACCACGGCCGAGCCCGCCTCAATGCTTCGCGTCGTAGCGTAGGCGCCCGGTCCACCAGAATCGAGCATGTCGACATGGACATTGTTTGTGACGACGATCCTGACAGGCCGATAGAGTCCGCCCGGAACGAAGAAATCACCCGACAGTGGCAGGACGTCGACCGTCGACGAGCCTGAATCTGGCCGGGAATTGTCCGTTCGTACTGCCAGGATGTTGGGCCCGTCGGTGCGCAACGCGTCCGTCGCGTCGAGCCTGAAGCGCGAATATCCGCCCTGATGTTCCCCGAGCAACTTGCCGTTCAACCACACCGATGCAATTCGGCTGGCAGCATCGAACTCCAGCCATACGCGCTTGCCGGCGAGCCGCGCGGGGGACGTGAACGACAGTCTGTACCAGCCCAAACCCATCGCCTTGTTGATCACTTCGGGAGTGTTGATCCGGCTGGGCACCTGCGGCTGATAAAGCCCGACCCGGTTCCAGCTGTGGGGAAGCGATACCGAGGCCCAGGCCTGGTCGTCGAATGTGAGGCCTTCGGCGCGGGAAGTTCCCTCGCCCTGACGGAACCGCCATCCGTCAGTCAGCGGAATGACGATGCGCGCGCCGATTACACCTTGAGAGGCCGCTTCGAGGGGGTTGGGGCCATTCGCATGGGACGCTGCGGGAAAGAGGAGCAGACTGACAAGACACGCCCGCACTGCTAATTTCGACAACATTCCCAAATCCCTTTCTTGCACTCAGCTTGAGGCGTTCGCCTCGGCCTAGACCCCCGTCAGCCTGATGAGGTGGCGCCCCGAGCGGAGCCGATGGAGCCGCTCCTCGCCCCCCGGACCTTCTTCTCCGTCACCCAGCGCTTTGCCGCCGACAGTTCCGCTCGCGCCGATCGGAAGGCAGAGATCAGCGCTTGCGCCTGACGGCACTTGCACGTCGAGCTCGGCTCCGCCGCTGGTCGGCCGAATGTCGACTGCGATTGCGCCGCGCACGCTCTCGTACCGTGCTCTAATCCTACCGAGTCGCCGGTCGAACAACGGAGCAATACGCATCCGCTCAAAGCCGGGTTCGATCGGGACTATTCCGGCCACACGCCGGTAAAGGAAGCCGCAAACCGCGCCGAACGCGTAGTGGTTATAGGAGTTCATCGCGGGATCCCCGGAATCGCCGTTCCACCGCTCCCACATCGTCGTCGCACCAACGCGGACCATATACCCCCATGACGGGAAGTCGGTGCGAAGCAGGAGATCGACCGCAGTGTCGCGATGCCCCGTGTCGGCCAGGACGTCCAGCGCCAGCGGTGTTCCGAGGAACCCCGTGCTTAGCGCCGTGCCCCTCCTTTGAATGTCAGCGACGAGCTTGTCGGCCGCCAACGCGCGCAGGCTCCGGGGCAACAGGTCCATCGACAGACCAAGGATGTAGCTCGTTTGGCTGCCATTGCCGACCGAACCGTCCTCCCGGACAAATGCCCCGGCGAACGCCTCCCGCACGCGTTCGGTCGCCATTCGCAACTCGCCGGCCTCGCTCTCGCGGCCGGTCCAGCGAGCCATTTCGGCCAGTTGAGCCAGTGAGCGCGCCAGCATCGCGGTCGCGACCAGCCCCTTCGGCGTGGTCTCGTCGCCCGGCTGCTTGGCATCGACCGCCAGCCAGTCGCCTAAATCCACGCCACGATTGTGCGCCCATAGTCCGTCCGGATTGGCCTCCAGAATACCGTCGACGTATTTGCGCATCGCCCGCCAATTCTCGTCGACGATGGCGCGATCCCCGTACCGGACATAGCTTATGTAGGGCAGCATCACGCCCGCATCGGCCCAGCCTGGCGTGGACTGCGGCGGACCGAAGCCCGCCGTTACCGGCATCGGCGCCCACAGCGGATAGTTGCCTGTCGGCCCCTGGGCCGCGCGAAACTCTCGCAGCCACTCGCGCGTGAAGGAGCCGACGTCCATGTTGAAGGCGGCGGTGTCCCAGAAAACCTGTGCATCGCCTGCCCAGCCGAGACGCTCATCGCGCTGCGGGCAATCGGTCGGGATGCCCAGAAAATTCGAGTGCTGGCTCCACATCGTGTTGAGCCAGACCTTTTGCACGACTGGTTGATCAACCGCGAAGGTGCCAGTCTCCTCGATCCCGCTGGTCATCACCAATCCCGCAACCTGGTTCGCCGCCAGTCCCGTGACCCCCGAGATCTCCGCGTACCGAAAGCCCTGGTAGGAATATCGCGGCTCGAGGACCACGCGGTCGGTGGCCTTGTCGAACCTGTACGAGTCCTCGGCGCGAGCAGCCCGCAGGTTGCGCCGATCGAGTTCACCTTTGGCGTCGATCAGTTCGGAGTGACGAACCGTGATCGTCCCGGCCTGGACTCGCGGCAAGCGCAGCCGGACCCGACCGGCGAAGTTCTGCCCGAAGTCGGCGACATATCGATCGGGCCCGACCTGCCTGAGCGCTTGCACTCGCAGTTCTCTCGTTACCTCGATCGGCGGCGTTAGCGACGACACCAGCGGCACCGGCGGGCCGGACACGAGATGCACTGGCTCCCACGTCCTGTCGTCGAAGCCAGCTGACTGCCAACCTGGCTGGTCTTGCGAGTAGTCCCAATCCTCACCGCCGTAGACCTCGGAATAGCGCAAGGATCCTGAAGCGCCTCGCCAGTCTTTCGCGCCGCTAATGATGGTCGTCCCTGCGGACGAGGTCGCTTCGAGCTGGACCAGCAGGCACCGCGGGGCAGGCCCGAATGGGTAGCGTCCAACTGGCGCGAGATAGCTTGCGTAAAAGCCGTCTGCGACGCGCGCTGAGATTACGTTGACCCCTGAGCTCAGAAACTCGCTGACATCATAGACGCGGTAAAGCGTGTGGTGAGCGAAATCGCTCGAACTGACCTCCAGAGCAGCCCCGCTGATCGGAGTGCCATTTATCCAGATTTCGTAGGCGCCCAGCGCAGCGGCATAAAGCCGCGCCCGTTGCGGTCTAGCCTCGAGGCGGAATTCCCGCCTGAGCAGACGGGCAGGCGCAGGCGGCCAGGGAAATAGTGGTTGCGGGTTCATGACTTCCGCCACCGCAGCCGTTCGGGTTGCAAGATCCTCGGCAAGTAGGGTCGTCCACCCTCCCGAAATGCGCCGGTGCTGGCCTGCCTCCGTCACACGGACCTGCGCCGCCACTGCCACGTCCGGCTTTGTGAAATAGCCCGGGGTTGCCGATATCTCGGCCTCAAGCACGTGATCGCCCGCTTCAAGCGAGGACTCGAGCCGCAGCGCGGGCGGAGCTCCAAAAGCATTCCTGTCCCACGGTGGAAGCGGCAAGTCGTGTCCGTCGAGGCTCAACCGGTGAAGGGTGCCGTCGACGGAAAGTGTGATTAATCCTTTCGCCTTCTCGCAAGAGAAGCCCAGCCTGAACAGGCGCGGCTTCCCTACCCCCGCGAATCCCTTCACCCAAGTGGCGCCGGCTTCGCGGTCGCCGCGTTCGACCGCGTCTTCGCAAGCAATCCAGGAGCGGTCCCAGTCCTTCGGGTTCAGAAGACCCATTTCCCAGAACGCCGATGGGGACGTGGCCGTCTCTCCGCGTTCGTCACGAACCGAGACGGTCCAAAAACACCGCTGACGCGAAGCCAGCGCGGCGCCTTCATAAACCGCGGTCACCGCATTGTGGCTCTCGACCCACTGCGAATCCCACAGGTCCGCAACCCCGGATCTGAGGACCTGCTCGCTACTCGCGACTCGGATGCGGTAAGCGGTCGCCGAAATGCCATCGCCGGCCTCGAAGCGCCAGGCCAGCGATGGCTGGCTGGACTCAACGCCGAGCGGGGCTTCAACTTGCGCGACCCGCAAGCCGAAGACCCTTAGCTTCGTCAGGCTGGCTGCAAAAACAGATTTACCGGATATAAATGGAAGCGAAGATGTCGTAGCAATAAATGTCCGCCTGTTGAGGTGCAGTTTTCCCACGAATTTTCACCTCATTTTCTTGCAACGCACTCTGCCCGATCGCCATCATCGGCCATACATCTACCTGAAAGTTCTGATCAAGCTTAGGTGCGTAATAGGTATCGATAAGTAAGGCTGATAGGTAACGCGTGAGAGACTGCCGGCGATCCCACCGACTGTCTTCCGGGCGGCCGCACGCCCCGCCAATCCCTGCTCGATTTTCGGAGCACCTTCTGAATGACTGACCGGCCAAGGCCGGTAGGATCATGCGGAGGGACTGAAGCCATCCTTGTGGGTATGGCGGTCCAGATAACGCATGGAAGACGAAGCGGCTGAAGGCCCGGTACGACAATCGTTCTGATCTACCCTGTTTTTGCAAGCAAATTCGGGATCACAAGAACGCCATGCCTGCGTGATCGTCAAACAGCTCGGCGGACCGGACGTAGCCCAGCAGAACCTCGACTTTCTTGTGCCGCGATACCTCCTGCATCTTGGAGATGGTTGCACCTGCCCTGGACGCCTCCGTGAGGAAGCCGGCCCGCAGTGAGTGTCCTGCGAACATCTCCGGATCGAGGCCTATCCGTCCTGCGTACTTCTGAATTAGTCGTGCGATCGAACGGTCCGACATCGGTTGGTCCGTCAGCCTGCCTTGCGGGTCGATCTGGTAGAACAGCGGTCCTGCATCGGCACCGCGAAGCGCCAACCAGGCCTTCAGGCGCTCCACGGGTTTGAGGGCTTTACCTGTGGGCACCGCGATCACCTGACCCGCACCCTCCTGGTCGGTCTTCGAATGACGCAGGGTCAGTTTCAGCCCCTTGTCGACCATTTCAACATCGCGCCTTTCGAGCGCCACCAGTTCTGACCGGCGGAGCGCTGCTGCCAGACCCAGCGCCATGATCGCCCGGTCGCGAACGGAACGGGTCCCCTCCCCCTCAGCCGCCGCAAT
The DNA here is from genome assembly GCF_031846015.1 of Novosphingobium sp. MMS21-SN21R. Taxonomy (GTDB): domain Bacteria; phylum Pseudomonadota; class Alphaproteobacteria; order Sphingomonadales; family Sphingomonadaceae; genus Novosphingobium. The sequence continues at coordinate 28,137 of NZ_JAVRDU010000004.1, forward strand.
CATCGCCGCCAATTCGCGGGCCGTAATCGCCGCCTTGCGGGCGCTGGGCCGAGTCCGCGCCTCGCGGCGGATCCCAGCGAGCGTATCGGCAATCACCCGACGCGCGTCGCGCGCGCTTGGGGGCACTTGTCCGTCCTGACGATGCTTCCACCCGATCGCCGCCAAATGCCGGCTGATCGTGGTATCGGCTTTGCCGGATAGCGCGAGCGAAGCAAGGTAAGTTGCCACCGCCTCGGGACGGGCCGGCATCGGGTCAAGCGAACGTTCGTCGCACCAGGCCTCGAACTGGTTCCAGTCACTGGTATAGGCCCGCAGGGTGTTCGCCGCTTTGGCCTGGGCGCGGTAGCTTTGCGCCGCTGCGATTTCCTCGTGCAACCGGCGATCGGGTTCCATGATGATCCCGGGTGATGTGACCAAGAGGTCGGTCGCAGTTCCCCGACCGTGTCGATCGCCAACCTCCGTGCTTACCTTCGCCATTCTTGACCCTTGTCACGCCAGATCGGGCCTGTTCATAGGTCATTTTGTAGTGTCCGTGAATAGCAATTATCGGACAGTATCCGTGCCATCAAAGCTGAGTATACTTTTTACGTGATTTTTATATTATTGACACCATGACAACCTTCCCTCCCCCGTGGCAACTGGCCCTCGCGCGGATTGAGGGGGCGCTGCCGTTCCTCAGCGAGCAAGTGGCGGAAGGCCTGGCGCGGGCCTCATTGCGCCGCTTGTGGCGCATCCATGTCCGCGATTTTCCCCAAGAAAACCAAGGCCCTGAGCACAACCCCGGGCTCGAGACGGCCGAACTGACCCGCTCGTGGTATGCGAACGAACGCCGCGACTTCCTGTCGTGGATCAGCCGGCGCGGCCCCCCTCCCCTCGCCCGGGCGGCGCGGCTCGCGCTCGCCGCCAAGGGCGCGACCGAGAGCTTCGCCACGGCGTTTGATCCGGCGGACCGGGCACTCGAGCGGCTCGACGCGCTGTTGCCGGCACTTGATCCCATGGCAGTGCTCAGCGAATGGTTCGAGCAGTTGCGCGAAGACGAGATCGATTTCCTCGAACTCGGTAGCGAGGAGGTGGTGATCGAAGGCAAGGTGTTCCAGCGCTTTGCCGCCCGCGGCAGCGCTTGGGCCGCCTCGCTCGCCGCGGCGATGCGCCCGCACCTGTTCAGTCTCGGCGCAGCGCCGCTGGCCCTGGCAGGGCTCGCCCCACGCAGCTTGTTCAAGGCGGAACCCGAAAGTCCCCTGCCCGCAGTGCTGACCGAGGCGATCGGCGCGGCCGCTGGCGACGTCGCAACCGACCTCGCGGCGGTGCGCACGGCGCTCGCGCTGGGGCACGACAGGCTCGCCGGGCTTTACGCCTCGTCGCAGGCACCCGCGGTATGGCAACTGATCAGCGGGTTAGGCCCCCTCACCCGCGCCGAAGTGGCCCGGGCGCTGGGTGTGACCCGCCGCACGGCCTCGCAGGCCGCTACGGCGCTCCACAAGGCCGATTTGGCCACCCTGCGCGACGGTGACCACGCCCTGACCCCCAAAACGCCTCCCAGAGCCACCTGATGCGCCTTACGGGGCCAATGAGACCTCGCGGTAGGGAACGCCAATCCGCTTGGGCGCAGCCCCCCTGCGGCGCAGCAACTGGCGGGCAAAGCGCGAAGCTTCGTCTTCGCTGGAAAACGAGACCGCCCTCCCCTGCCCCCGCGTCCCGATCCGGCCCCAGGCGAATTCGACGATCGAGGCCCCGAACAGATCCCGGCTCAGCGCGACGGTGTAGCGCCGGGCGACGTTGCGCTCCGCGCAAATCGCTTCGAGCCAGATGAAGTTGCCGTGGGTCAGGCTATCCATGCGCGCATGAATGCCGCAGCGGGATTCATGCGATCCAACGGGAATTTTGAATCAGTCGAGTCTGACTGATTCACGCAGCCGATTTATCGCGTGCGCCGCCCCAAAAGGTCAGGATGGGTGTTTGGATCAGCCTTTCTGCAAGACGGATTCGATCGCTTTCAGAACCTCAGTTGTTGAAGCACCGCTCCGAGCAGGAACCTTGAACGTGTGCCCTCCCCGCGCCGAATGCGCATAGCGCAAGATCACCTTGCCATTCGCCCCCCTTACTTCGGCATCGGAGTTCGACGATTTCACTGGAGCGACCGTTGCGCGGATGAGGCGCTTCGCAATCTCTGGAGCGGAAAGCGCACTTCCAAGATCATCGCGCTCAGCTACGATCGCACGACTTTCGGCGATCATGAGATCCAGTGCCCGCCTGTCAGAAGTCAGTGGCTTGATGTCTCTCGCTACCCGCACGGTAATGCCGTGGGTGTCAGGGAAAGCGGCTACGATCTCCGATGGCAGCCGTGCCACATCCAGGAGGCGGCTGAGCCACGACTTCGATATCTTCAGATGCTCGGCCATCTCACTCTGGTTCGAGTTGTAGAATTCGTCGAGTGCACGGGAATATTCCTTCGCGCGCTCCCAGTCTGAGATATCCTTCCGAGACCTATTCTCGATGTCGGAAACTCGAAATGCCTCTTCGTCGGAGACGTTCTGGATCGTTACGAGATATTCGAATTCGGGATGATGGTGGGTGCGCAGCCACTGAACCGTCCACCAACGCCGGACGCCCGCAATGATCTCGAAGTCGTGATCCGGGTCGTCCTTGAGGCGACGGACGATTGCCGGGATACGCTGCTTCTTAGCAGAGAGGAATGCGTCGATAAGGTCGCGGCAGCTATCTTCGGAAAGATGGTCGAGGTCGCGGTTATGAAGCCGCCAAGGCCGGCAACGCGCGGGATCGACCCACTCCGTCCGATCAGTCACGACTTTTCCTGCCGCGATCCGTGCCAAGCTCTGACTGCGGCTTGCCATGATGCTTTCGGAGGGAGCTGGCGCGCCGACCTCGATATCGTCATCTAGCCCTTCTGTCAGGCTGCTTCCGAAGCCCCGATTTCCCTTGGCCATATCGTATCCCGAACCTCTCTTCTTTATCCGCCGGACGGATAGTTGCCACGTGGCAACTGCCTTCCATGAGCCGCTGTGAGGCCGCCAGATTTGGTAAGTTGCCACGTGGCAACATTCCCAAGAATCTGCCTCAATCCCACGCCTCAAGCATCATACCAACCAACCAAACTTTACTGACATAACGTTGATAATATGCGGTTTTATGCCCGAGTTGCCACGTGGCAACTTTGACTAAACCGCTTCCCCTGCCCTGCTCGCCCAAGTGCGCAGGACGTCAGTCTCAATCTCTCTGCAGACGTCGCTCAGATGCTTCATGCACCGGTTGTGAACTTCATGCGAAGTCACTGGCCTGTCGAGTTCGAAAACGGTCTTCATGCGCGAGCTGGCGTTGTCGATCTCGGCGCTGGTTTTCAGCACCGAGGTCGCCATTGAACCACCGAACACCTGCCGCATCATCGACAGGATTTCCCGGTGCATGGACTTGCTCTCATCCACCCTGCTCCCGACCAGGCGGATGAAGTTATAAGCTGGCTTCACCCTGCCCGCGATTTGCTCAAGCTGCTTCATCGTGGTGCGAGCCATGTCGATGAACGACACGGTAGACGCGAAGTCGATCACACTCGGCGGTACGGGAATGACCATCGCATTGGCTGCTTGAAGTACCGCCATGGAGACCATGCCGAGAGCCGGCGGCGGATCCATGACAACGACGTCATAGTCGTCGACCACCGTATCGATAGCTTCGGCGATCAGATCGATGATGTCGAAGTTCTGGTTCTGCGCGAGGTAGCCCGCGATCTCGTATTCGAGATTGTAGAGTTTGAGGTTGGCTGGGATCAGGTCGAGGCCAAAGAAGTGAGTCTTGCGGATGATGGACCGCACCCCGAGGAGTTCGGGATTATGAAAATGCCCGTAGAGAGTGTCGTCTTCGGTCAGATCCACGTCGGGCCGATATCCGAACATCATCGTCGAGCTGGCCTGGCTGTCGCAGTCGATGAACAGAACCCGGTAACCGTGAATGGCGAAATGCTGAGCGAGATGCAGCGCGACTGTCGATTTCCCAACACCACCTTTGAAATTCGACACGGAGATAACCGCGGGCGTGTCGGTTGGCTCTCGCCAGGGGCGAGTTCCGAAAACGGCGCGCATCTGATCGAGCTCTTCCAAGGTGTACTGGACCCGATGGCCGGACGCAGTTCGATCGCGTTGCGGCAGTCGCCCATCGCGCTCGGCCTCTCGGATTGCAGAGGCAGTTCGGCCGACGAGCGCGGCCGCCTTCGAGATTGAGTAGGACGGCCCGACTTTTTGGCCGGTCTCCGGATCCAGGGCTCCATCGCGAATACGCTTAAGGATGGTGAGGGCCTTGCGATGCAAGGTCCCCAAGCCGTCTTCCAGGAGTTCATCGGTTTGTGCGTCGAGCGCTGCTTGGCTGGCCATGTTCACCGCTTTGTGAGATTGAGCGGGCGAATTAGCACTCTTGGCAGTTTTGAGCAAACTTTGGCCACCAACCTTACAAAATGACCGATGATCTCCGTGCCCTTTTTAGCCTTGCGCCGAATCGGAGGGGTAGGACGGATCGAATAGTCACTGGTCGCCAGAGAGCAGGGAGTTCAATCTTGTGACGCGCATCGGCGATCGCTCAAGGACGTGGGTGCCTAGTTTGGCCCCCTGTGGACAATCACCGATGATCTCGGTGCGAACCGATGAATTCAGTGCATTTAAGCGATGATCTCGGTTCCCTTGAGACCGATGATCTCGGAGCCCATACCTACTAAAGGAATCTCCTAAGAAATTCCGATTCGCGAATCGCTTTTTGAATTTTGGTCATTTGAATTTTGGTCATTGGATTTTATTGTAGGCCGGCAAACCGCTCCGAGATCATCGGCATGTTTGGAGGTTTCAGGCCCAGAATTCCGTCAAAACTGCCAATGGCCTTGCTTTCTAAGCTCAAACCTGTTGATTAATGACCAACCCGGGGCTCCAATGAGTCGGGAAGGGACGGTTCAATGAGCGGCGACACACTGCGTCCAATCGGACATCAATACGCTCTAGCAATGCTAGGCGGTGGTGAAGAGCGAGTCAGGTCGCTAGCGCAGTCTGCCGGCACTCAACTGACCATGGATGCCTTTCTAAGGGTTCAGGATGAAGAGCCTGTTCCAGCATTTCTGCATTCAGCGCTTTGTGCAATGTCTCTGCCCACGAAGCGACCGAAGGATGATACACAGCCCATTCTTCGCGAAGACGGAAAGTATGCTCTGGCGATCAACCCCAGGCCCATATTGCAAACCGTCGATGGCAAGTCGACGCTTCGAAGCCTCGGAGTACCATATGGAGCCTATCCGCGCGTCGCGTTGATCTATCTACTGTCGCAAGCAGTCACGAAGCGCTCGCGCGACGTCTACTTGGGTCGTAATTTCACTGAGTGGATGCGCCGTCTTGGCTATCAGACCGTCTCCTATGGACCTCGCGGTACCGCCAATCTGATGCGGGAGCAGGTCGACCGGCTGCTTGCCTGCGAATGGCAAATCCGTTGGGAAGGCAACGAGGGCGGGGACAACGCATTCGCTGTTCGGGATGTGAAGATTTCCAACGAGTACGCCGGTTCGCTTGATAAAAATGGCGCATTTGCGCGCGAGATTCGGATGTCAGAGGCTTTCTACAGCCACCTTCTTGACCATGCCGTTCCACTCAACGAGGTCGCAATTCGAGAACTCAAGGGCACCCCCACTGCGCTCGACCTCTATACTTACCTTGCGTACCGACTGCCACGGATCGGCAGTCACCGGGGGCAAGTAATCTCCTGGGATCAGCTGGCGAAGCACTTGGGCAATGACGCCGACAGCAAGCGTTTCCGGCAAACCGTGCGAGAGACCATGCAATTGGTTTCCGCAGTGTATCCCAACGCAGACGTCGATTTCAGCGGACGCAAGGTTGTCCTGCGACCCTCGCCGGCACCGTTGGAGCGAAAGCTCGTCGGTCCGCATCTGCGTGTCATTGGTGCACCAGCATTGGAAACCGCACCGAGATCATCGGTCCCCAAGGCTGCTCACACGCCGCTTCGCGAAACGAAGGCCACCGAACCACTTCTACATTTTCCGGGCGGTAGCCTGACATACGGTGATAGAGAGACGAAGTTTCGGGCGATCGGTCTCGACAAAGGTAAGCCGTGGTGTGTTGATACCATGGCAAATGCTTTTCGTGCGGGCTTCCCCGGTATCAAACAAGCGCGCACCGAAGCCGAGTGGCTCAGGGTCTGGGAGGCCTTCGTCATCAAGTATGCTGACCGGCGCGCTCAGGCAGGCGCAAACTAACCGATGATTTCCGAGCACTTCGCCGACGGCTAAATCGCGTTGGGGGAGGGGAGTAGGGCAGATCTGGGGTGGTCATGCCCCTCGTCAGCAATCATCCTACGCCAGATCTCCGCGCATTCGTCGCCCGCCTCGGTGGCAAGTGGTCAGGCAACACCGCGATGTGTCGTTGCCCATGCCATGCAGACCGAACCCCGTCACTGGCGATCAGGCAAGGCGATCGCGGCATCCTCGTGACCTGTCATGCTGGTTGCGATGCGACCGATGTTCTCCGAGCACTGCGCAGGATTGCTGATCTCCCAATCATTGGCACTACAGAGAGTTCAGGTCGGCAGGCTCGCCAGCCATCGGCCTATCTAGCCATCTGGCAGGCCGGCCGACCGATCGAGGGCACTCTGGCCGAACGGTATGTCCGGGAGATCCGCAACATCTGGGCTCCGCTTGACGACCTGCGCTATCATCCGCGCTGTCCCAGAGGGCAGGGGAGGCTGGTCCAATTTGAGCCCGCTTTGCTCGTCGCCATGCGCAAGGCAGGTGAGATCGCTGCAATTCAGCGGATTTTTCTCGATCCTAAGAGCGCCAGCTACACAGAAAAACTCGTACTCGGACGCGCGGTCGGCGCTGCATGGACGAACGGGCTGCCGGGCAAGACGATTGGTCTGTGCGAAGGCTTCGAAACCGCTGCGGCCTATTCCTCGCTCACCGGCATCCAGGCGTGGTCCAGCATGGGTGCCAAGCGCTTCCACCAGGTCGAGCTTCCGCCGAGCGTCGAGCGTGTGATCCTGCTTGCAGACAACGACCCGGAAGGGCGCCGCGCCGAAGCGAAAGCGCGTGAAGCTTTGGTCCGACCCGGACTCGCCATCGACTCCGAATGGCCACCGGGATGCATGAATGACTGGGCACAGCTCCTGAAGCGGTGAGGGGAGAGGGGCTGCAGGGGATGTGCCGCCGGTCGGCAGCAGACCTCACAAATCTCCCGGAGACCTACATGACCGCTACGATCTCACGCAGCAGCGCCATTCTTGGTGCTGCGCGCACTCTTGCCGCCAAGCTGCTCCTCGCCATTCCGATCGACCGGGCCGCCCTCACCCAGGCCATGACCGAAAGCGCCGGTGCGACCGATGCCGCCGGCGCTTGGACCCAGCGCGAGAGCTTCGAGGCGCTCGAAGTGGCGCTCGCAATCGCAATCCCGGAATTGGTCGGCCGGATGGACGCATGGGATGCGATCAGCACGCTCGAGGCACTGTCAAGGGAACTGCCAACCCACACGGTGCGGAGCGAAGACCAGATCGCCTTCCAGCAGTTCTCGACACCACCGGCGCTGGCCTGCCTTGCCGTCCATTTGGCCCGCCTGGGGTCCGACGACGTCTTCCTCGAACCGAGCGCGGGCACCGGGATCATCGCTTCGCTGGCGAAGGGCACCGTGAAGCAGTGTCTGCTCAACGAACTGGAGCTCACCCGCGCTGACCTCCTCGAAGGCCTGTTCCAGAGCACGGCGGTCTACCGGCACGACGGGGCCAAGATTGCTGCGCTGCTTGCTGGCACCGAGCGGCCGAGCGTGATCGTGATGAACCCGCCGTTCTCAATCTCGCAGTCACGCGGTGAAGACCAGAATACCGCGGCCAGGCACCTGCGCGCCGCGCTCGACCACTTGCTGCCCGGCGGCCGGGTGGTGGCAATCATGCCCGACTGGTTCGCCCCGTCGTCGCGGGAAGGCGAGGTGTTCCGCCGCACCCTCGAAGGCGCGCGCGTCGTGCTGTCGCTGCGGCTCGACAAGGGCGGTTATGCCAAGCACGGTACCGGCATCGCCGTCCGGATGCTGGTGATCGACAAGGTGCCAGGCGATATCTCGGTCTCGACGATCAATCGAGGTTCGGTCAGCGAACTGTTCGCGGCGATCAGCGAGGTCCCTCCGCGCGCGGCCCTGCGCGAGACTGCGACGGCAGCCGCACCACGCCCCAAACTCAGCCTGTTCCGGTCGGTAAAGAGCGGCCCGGCGCGCCCGGTGATCGTGCGGGCACCGCAAACCAACGAGGTAAGGCCCGTCGCCTACCAGGTGCTCGAGGAAGCCGCAGCCATGGGCGAACAGCGCGGAGTCTACGCCGACTATCGCCCCTCGCGCGTAGTCATCCCCGAAGCGGGCGAGCATCCGACCCATCTGGTTGAATCGGCTGCCATGGCGTCGATCGCCGCGCCGAAGCCGGGTTACGTGCCATGCCTGCCCGAGCGCACGGTGACCGCGCGGCTGCTCTCGACCGCCCAGCTCGAGACCGTGATCTACGCGGGCGAAGCCTGGAGCCGCGACCTCCATGGCCGCTTCAGCCAGACCCCCGGCGAAGTGGCGCTCAACGAAGACACCGCGGGCCAACTCTACCGCACCGGCTTCTTCCTCGGTGACGGCACCGGGGCGGGGAAGGGGAGGCAGGCGGCGGCCTGCATTCTCGACCAATGGCTCAAGGGCAATCGCCGCCACATCTGGATCTCGAAGAATGCGCCTCTTCTGGAAGATGCCCAGCGTGACTGGACCGCGATCGGCGGGCTGCCGTCCGATATAATCGATCTCGCGCGCTGGAAGATCGGCGAGGAAATCACTGCGCCTGAAGGCATCCTGTTCGTCCCCTATGGCACGCTGCGCTCGGCCCGGGTCGAGGACACCCGGCTCGACCAGATCGTCCGCTGGGCGGGCCCCGCGTTCGAAGGCGTGATCGTGTTCGACGAAGCCCACGAGATGGGCGGCGTTGCCGGCGGGGAAGGCGCGCTCGGCCAGAAACAGGGTTCACTCCAAGGTATCGCCGGCGTGCTGTTGCAGAACACGCTGCCGCGCGCCCGGGTGCTCTACGCCTCCGCCACCGGTGCCTCCGACGTCAACAACCTCGCCTATGCGGTGCGGCTTGGTCTCTGGGGACCGGGCACGGCCTTTGCCAACCGCGAGCAGTTCATCTCCGAGATCCGCGACGGAGGCATTGCCGCGATGGAACTTGTCGCCCGCGACCTCAAGGCCTCGGGGCTCTATCTTGCCCGCGCGCTAAGCTTCGCCGGGATCGAATACGACATCCTGCATCACGATCTCAGCCTCGATCAGATCGCGATCTACGACACCTATTGCGAGGCCTGGACGATCATCCACCAGAACCTCGAGGCGGCGCTCGAACTCACCGGCGTGGTCGATAGCCTCGAAAACCGCACGCTCAACAGCGGCGCCAAGGCTGCGGCGCGCAGCCGGTTCGAGGGGACCAAGCAGCGCTTCTTCGCGCAGGTTCTGCTCTCGCTGAAGCTGCCCTCGATCTACCCGGCGATCGACGAGCACTTGGCCCAGAACGAAAGTGTCGTGGTTCAGCTGGTCAGCACGGCAGAATCCATCCTCAACCGGCGGCTCAATGAGCTCGATCCCGAAGAACGCGAGGCGCTGGAACTGGACCTGTCGCCGAGGGAAGCGATTGCCGACTACCTCACCCGCGCTTTCCCGACCCGGCAGATGGAGGAATATGTCGATGATCTAGGAGACGTCCGTTCGCGGCCGATGTGGGACGAGGCCGGCAACCCCGTTCACAACCCTCAGGCCGAGGCCGCGCGCGAGCAGCTGATCGAGCATATCTGCGCCATGCCGCCGATCCCGACCGCGCTCGATGCCCTGCTCGATCATTATGGGGTGAGCGCCGTGGCCGAAGTGACGGGGCGGTCGAAGCGCCTGGTTCGCGATGGCAGCGGCCAACAGCGCCTCGAAAGCCGCTCGCCGCGCACCAACCTCGCCGAGACCACCGCGTTCATGACCGGTGCAAAACGCCTCCTGGTGTTCTCCGATGCCGGCGGGACGGGCCGTAGCTATCACGCGAGCCTCGATGCCAAGAACCAGCAGCGCCGCGTGCATTTTCTGCTCGAGCCGGGCTGGCGCGCGGACCGCGCAATCCAGGGGTTGGGGCGAACGCACCGCACGCATCAGGCCTGTCCGCCGCTGTTCCGACCCGTCACCACCGACTGCAAGGGCGAGGCCCGATTCACCAGCACGATCGCGCGGCGGCTCGATGCGCTGGGCGCGCTAACCCGCGGCCAGCGCCAGACCGGCGGACAAGGGATGTTCGATGCTTCGGACAACCTCGAGAGCGCCTACGCCAAGCACGCGCTGCACGACTGGTACGGGCTGCTCGCCACCGGCAAACTCAAGAGCACCTCGCTCAAGGAGTTCCAGACCATGAGCGGGCTTGAGCTTACCGACCAGGATGGGGTGCTGCGCGAGGACCTGCCGCCAATCCAGCGCTGGCTCAACCGCATCCTCGCGATGAAAATCGCGGTGCAGAATGCCGTGTTCGAGGAGTTCCTCACCCTCGTTGAAACGCGGGTTTCGGCGGCCAAGGAAGCCGGCACCTTCGACATTGGCGTTGAGACCGTCGCAGCCGAGACCTGCGAAGTGCTGTCGGACACGGTAATCCGCACCGATCCGGTGACGGGAGCGACATCGCACCTGCTCGAACTGTCGCTCACCCAGCGGCGCAAGCTGCTCACGCTCGAGCGCGTGCTGAAAATGGCGAGCTACGAAGACAAGCCGCTGTTCCTGCGCAACGGCAAGTCGGGCAAGGTTGCGCTCGCGATCCCTGCACCCTCGCACATGGACGAGGAGGGCGAACTGATCCGCCGGTTCGAGCTCGTGCGGCCGCTGCGCAGCGAATACATCCTTGCGGGAAGGCTGGACGAGACTGCCTGGGAGCCAGCGACCAAGGCTGCATTCAGCGCGCTGTGGGAGGCAGAATACGCCGCGGACGAGAACCAGTTGGTCACCGAGACCGTGTTCCTTGCTACCGGCCTGCTGCTGCCGATCTGGGGGGCGCTTCCCAAGGAGGACCTGACGGTCAACCGCATCGTCGACAGGACTGGCGCTTCGTGGCTCGGCCGACATGTTCACGACCTCTATGTCGATGCGACGCTCGAGAAACTCGGCGTATCACGCAAGGCGCAGACCGATCCCGCCAAGATCGCCCAGGCTGTTCTGGGTGGCGGCACGTGGAAGGCACCGCATCCGCTTAACTTCACCGTAAGGACCTCTCGTGTGAACGGGGCGAGGCGGATCGAGATCGTCGGCGCAGAGGCGGCCCGCATCCCCGAACTCAAGGCCCTTGGCTGCTTCACCGAGATCATCGCCTACAAAACACGGGTGTTCGTGCCGACCGACAAGGCCGAGGCCATTCTGCATGCGATGACGGGCTCAGGGACTACGCCTGATTGACCGGCGGGTTTGTCCCGGCAACAGCATTGAGGATCAAATGGTAACGGGTGGCCTTGAGCGTTCCCGTTTGCCCCATCGCGCCGAGCGCGACCAGTTCCTGAAGATCGCGGGTTGCCGTGGCCCGCGAGGTGTCGGCGATCTTGATGTAGTTGGCCGCGCTGAGCCCGCCCTTGAACCCCTCGAGCCCCTCGCGGAACATCCGCGCCACGACTTTTTCCTGCCGCGCGTTTAGCTTTCCCCGGTACCGGTCGTGGAATCGGGTCTTCTCCAGCAGGAAGTCGATCAGCGACAAGCTGTGGGTCTGCGCCTCGAGGACAGTCTCGGCCCAATAGGCGAGCCAGTCGGAGATCTCGTTGGACTTGTTCGCCGCTTCGAGTGCGTCGTAATAGGCCGAGCGCCGCCGCTGGATGGTCTGCGACAGCGCGATCAGGCTAGGCTGCCCGATTGCCTGCGACAGCACTTTCTCCGCGATCGCGCGGCCGATACGGCCATTGCCGTCTTCGAAAGGGTGAATGGTCACGAAGTAGAGGTGGGCAAGGCCCGACCGGGTGAGGCCAGGAAGCGGCGTAGCGCCACCCGGGCCGGTGGCGGCAAACCATTCGAGGAACCGCGCCATTTCCGCTGCCATCTCGCGCGACGGCGGTGCTTCGAAATGCACGGTAGGCTTGTGCAATGCGCCCGAGACGACCTGCATCGCGTCCTCGTGCTCGCGGTAACGGCCAACGACGTCGATGTCGCTGCGTCCACTCAAGACCAGGCGATGCCAGTCGCCCAAGACCGCTTCGGTCAGCGGGGCGGCGAAATCTCGGTAGAGCGCCATCATCATTTCCGCGATGCCGCGTTCGGCGGGCGGAATCCGGCGGGCTTCGGTTTCGAGCCCGAACTCGCGGCGCAGTGAAGACTCGACGCTGTCGCGATTGAGCAGTTCGCCTTCGATCTGCGAAGTCTTCATCGCTTCGTCGGTCATGACGTCGAGCACGACGCTGGTGCGGTCCTCGTCGCCAAGGTGTTTCACCACGCCGATCATGATCCCGGATTGCTGCAGAAAGCGGGCGTCGTGCACGGCCAGGGCCTCGCTGCTCCAGCGAAAATTAGGCCAGTCCGGCTGCTGCCAATTCCACTTCATGAGGCATTCGTTCCCACTTTATAACTCACCGGGTAGCCCATTATGAGGCGTAAAGCGATAATTTATGCCTCACAGGGCGCTTTTCGCCGATTTCCGAGCGCAAGTTCAGGGGGCGCTTCAACGAGGCCATGATCGGCGCACGGGTGCCTTGAGCGCATTTAACATCAGCGATGTTAAATAGGACCGCGCTGTTAGACCGGCCTACCTCACGTCAGCGATCGAGACGCGAATGGACCTCAGATGGATTCGATGTGGTTGTTGAGCAGTGAGGCGGTGACGAACAGCCCATGGGCCTCTAGCGACCTCAAGTAGCCCTCTGCCGACATTTCCGGTCGCGTAAGCCGAGTGCGCAATGTTCGGATTGCGGCAACCGCCTTGCCTTCATCAAGAGCAATGGTGTCGGCGATGAACTCATCTGCAGTTCGTGCTTCGATGTTGAGCGGTGCCAGGACTGCCTCGGGGAAGTCTGCGATGTTCTCTGTGACCACTGCTTGGGCCTGTGTCTGGACAGCGGCCGCCAGCACATGTTCGTCGTTCGCATCCGGAAGCCCGAAGGTCATCGACGCAAGCGAGGTGTGAGCCATTACCAGAGCTTCCGGGAAGGCGCGGTGCATGGCCTCGACCGAGCGCGCCGCGCGCGATGTCGAATCTTGGATGCCGCGCTCGGCGAAAATCCTGCCCAGTGCGTTTTGCGTTTCATCGAGGATCCGCTGAGACCATCGCACTCGGAAGAACTCCGCTTCGGCCAGCGTGAGTAGCAGGTCCCGCCGAGGGGCGCTGACGAGAGTGCAGGCATCAACGAGAGCTGTGTAACGATTGGCGAACATGGCGGCCGGCGATCAATAAAGGTCCGCGTCGCCCGAAAGCAGATCGTCCATCGCCTTGGCGCGCGTTTCATCACGCTTTGCCTTGTAGGCGAACACATCCTCTGCCTTGAGACGACGATGCCTCCCGACCATGCTGTGGGGGATATCGCCCTTTTCGATCAGCTTGATGAGGTAAGGCCGCGACATATTGAGCAGGTCGGCCGCTTGCTGAGTAGTCAGCATCTGCTGAATTGGAACGAGCGTGACGGCATCGCCGCTACCAATGTGGCGTAGCAATTCCAAGAACAAATCCGACATCGCCGGTGTAAGGGCGATTTCAACGGGTTTTCTGGTCTTCGGATCGGGCACGCGCAGCTTGGCCTCGCCGGCCTTCTGAGCGGCAAGAATTCGGCGAAGCTGGTTGGCGATCTGCCGATCATCGGCCGAGGGCAGCCTGTTGCCAAAGGGCAAGGCGTTGGCTGGCAGGGTCATTGGCTCTCTCCGTGATGGCAATATTGCCTATCGAATATTCGCAATAAACGCAACCAATTTTTCCACTTCAGGTTCCGCGACTCCGGCCTATCGCCGTAATCCATTGGTCTGAATTTCAATGCCCGTTCCTGAAATGTCGAGGGGAGGGGGGCTGGAAGGGGTGAGCCGAAGGGCTCGGTCAATCCAGCTTTCAGGAGCACCCCCAATGAACGACATCGAGATGATCCCGCTTGGCAAGCTGCGCTTGTCCGAGGCCAATGTGCGCAAGAACGACAGCAACCTTTTCATCGAGGAACTCGCCGCCAACATCGAGGCAAAAGGCCTCCTCCAGAACCTCATCGTCGCGCCGGCCAAGAAGCGAGGCATGTTCGACGTAACCGCTGGTGGGCGCCGCCTACGTGCGCTGAACTTTCTCCTCGAGGCAGGCAAGCTGCCCAAGGATCACCCCGTCGCCTGCCGCGTGCTCGACATCGATGCCGCCGAGCAGTCCGAGCTGTCGCTGATCGAGAATGTGATCCGCCTCGACATGACCCCGACCGATGAAATTCGAGCCTACAAGCACTTCGTCAATGAGGGCAGCGACCTCGACGCGATCGCCAAGCGGTTCGGCCGCACCCGACGATTCATCGAGGGCCGTCTGCGCCTCGCCGACCTTGCCGATCCGATCTTCACCGCGCTCGAGGAAGGCAAGATCACCCTCGACGTCGCCAAGGCCTACGCCACGACCCCCAATCACGACCGCCAGATGCTAGTGTGGAACGAACTCTCGAACTCTTGGCAGGGCAACCAGGCCGATTCCATCCGCCGGATGATCACCCACAGCGCGGTGCGCTCATCCTCGCCGATGGCGAAGCTCGCGAGCGAGACTGACTACCTCGCGGCCGGCGGGCGGATCGAGCGCGACCTCTTCACCGAGGATGGCGGTGAGACCTGGATCGACGCCGAGATCGCCCAGCGTCTCGCCGGCGAGAAGCTCCAGTCCTTTGCGACCCAGATCGCCGAAACCTCGGGCTACGCCTGGGTGCGGCCGATCCTTGAGACCCGCGTGACCTACGGCGCAACCGAAGATCTCCACCAGGTCCACCTCGAACCCGCACCGCTCTCCGACGAGGAGCAGGCCGAAGCCGACCGCCTCATGGAGACGCTCTCCGCGCTCGAAGCGGAAAGCGAAGGCGTCGACGAGGACGACGAGACTGCTGCCGCCGAATTCCAGGCCCGCTGGGACGCCGCGACCAATGCCTACGATGCGCTCCACGACAAACCGCCGGTGATCCCCGAGGAGATTAAGGCCAATGTCGGCTGCTTCGTCATAATCGGCGCCGACGGCGAACCGACCGTGGCCAGCGGCCTCTACAGCGACAAGCCGCTCGAGAAGCGCAAGGCGCGTGGCGGTGCAGATACGCAGGGCGGCGCAGATGGCGGTGCAGGGGAGGGCGCAGGCACCAGTTCGGCTCCCAAGCCGCTGTCGCAGAAGCTGGTCGAGGAACTCGCCGTCCAGCGCCGCGACATCCTCGCGATCAATCTCGCGTCCAACCCGGCGATCGCCCTCGACTACCTGATCTTCGCCATTGCGGACTCGCGCGCGCTCTACAGCGCCCAGGCTCTCGGCACGACGCTGCGCGCGCCGTCACCCTTGCTCTACCTCGCGAGCTACCCCGAGAGCCCAGCGCACACGCTGATGGCCGACATGCGCGAGACGCTCGATATGTCCTGGACCGAGCACCCCCGCACAGTCGACCGGTTCGCCGCGTTCAGCGCGCTCGACGACGATGCCAAGGCGAGCTGGCTCGCCTGGTGCATGGCCAAGACCCTTGAAGCCAGCATGGGCATCGACAAGAAGCCCGGCCAGGGCGGTCCCGAACAGATCGATCTCCACGATCACCTTGCCACGCTGATGGGGATCAATGTCGCGAGCCACTGGCGGCCGACTTCGGCCAACTACTTCGACCGCGTGAGCAAGCAGACGCTGCTCGCTCATGTCAGCGAGGTCGGCGGCCCGACAATGGCGGCGAGCTTCATGGGCTCGAAGAAGGGAGACCTCTCGGCCTCCTGCGAGAAACTGTTCGCCGGCGAAACCATCGTCGCGCCCGAGGTCAAGGAAGCCGCACTTGCTTGGGTGCCCGAAGCGATGCGGTTCCGGGCCATCGCCGCCAGCGAAACCGAGGACGAGCAGGCGCCGATCGAAGCTGGGGGCAACCCCGCGCCGGAGAGTGAGGACGACGGACTGGAAGCCAACGAGGACCAGGAGGTCGTCGCGGCCGAGCCTGTCGACGCCTGATCCATCCCCCGCGAAGCAGCCGCAGGCCGAGGCGCCTGCGGCTGCACGTCTCCCGCACACAGGACATGTCTCATGACCACGCTGACCAAATTGCGCGCCCGGGTTTCTCCGCAAGCAATCTCCAAGGTGACCCGTATCTTCAACGGGACCCTCGACGACATCTTCGCCGAACTCTTCCAAAACGCGCGCCGCGCCGGCGCCACCCGCGTCGTGGTCACGGCCGAGCATCTCGACGATGCCTGCCTGATCACCGTCGATGACGATGGCGCGGGCATAGCCGATCCGGTCGATCTTGTGTCGCTCGGGCAGTCCGATTGGCCCGGTGAATGCCGGACCCGCGAGGATCCTGCCGGGATGGGCTTTTTCAGCCTCGCCGGACTCGACACGGTGGTGAGTTCCACCAGTGCTGTTGGCTCGTTCTCGCTGGCGATCGCAGGCGATGCCTGGACCGGTGAGGCCGACATCGATGTGCTCCCTTGGGATGGCCCGCGCGGCACGACTATCGCGTTCCACTTTCTGCCCGGGCCCGATGGCAAGCTTGAGCGCTCCGTTGAAGCGGCGGCGCGATTCTTTTCATTGCCGGTCAGTTACAACGGCAAGGACCTCGCCCGCGCCGACTTCCTCGCCGATGCCTACAAAGTCATCGAGCGCGATGGCTATCGCATCGGGGTGTTCCGCGACCGGCATTCGCCGCACGTGGCGACGCTCAATTTCCACGGGGTAACCCTCAAGCACGCTTTCCCGGTAATCAAGGAGGTCCACCACACCCAGTGGAGCGTCCAGGTCGATATCGTCGATTCCCCGGATCTCGTCCTCGTCCTGCCCGCCCGCAAGGAGATCTACCGCAACACCGCGCTCGACCACCTCGTGGCGTTGTGCCGGCGGGCGATCTTCTCGGTCATCTACGCCGAACCGCTGCACCGACTGAGTTTCGAGGACTGGCTCGAGGCACGGTTCTACTGCGACAATTTCCCCCAAGCGGCGCGGCAACTGCCGCTCTGGTCGCCCTCCACTGCCCGCGACGACTATCGCCCGGTCCCCGCTTTCGCTGATCTTGAGCCGTGCGCCACCATTTACGATGACACGGACTCCTATGATTCGGTGACGTTCGGCCGCGCGCTCCGGCGCTCGAATGGCGGCGAGCCGCACAAGCTCGGCGGACCGGACCCCCGCGCGTTCTATGAGCCGATCACCAATTTCATCGGCTATCCATGGTACGACGCGCTGTCCTGCTTCATCCGCACCGGAGAGAGCTTCACGCAGGACGGCGATCAGTTGGCCGCGAGTGAACCCGACGCCCTGACACGGCGCCCTGACGCGATCAGGATCGAACTGACCGATCAGCACGGTCACCGCCTCGACGTCGAGACCGACTTCGTCATCCAGGAGGGCGATGATTCGTGGGGCGATCCTGACTGCGCGGTGATTGCACTCACCCGGGGCTCGGAACTCGATCCGAACGATCTCACCGACCTCATCATCGATGCGGTGTTCTCGCCCTCGGACGATTCCGATGCGGACAGCTACGACACCCAGGAGACCCGCTTTCGCCACGACGCTGCCGTGCGGGCCCATGCCATCCTTGAAGGAGATGACGCCGCCATTCTTGCTGGCATCCGCATGGCCTTTGCCGACCGCGTAGCCTGGCGCATCCCGCACGGACGCAAGCTCCAGCTCGCCTGGTCGAGCGGCGGAAACCACCTGACCCTTGTCGACGCGAGGGAGGGCTCGGACCAATGACCCGTCATCCGAAGCCCGATGTCGCCCAGGTAATCACCGACCTGATCCTCGAAAAGATCGCCGCCGGCACCGCCCCGTGGCTCAAACCTTGGTCGGCGACCAGCACCCGTCCGCTACGCCACAACGGACTTTCCTACACGGGGATCAACACCTTCTTCCTTTGGGCGGTCGCCGAAAGCCGCGGCTTCACCAGCCCCTACTGGATGACGTTTCGTCAGGCAGCCGAGCTTGGGGCCCACGTTCGCAAGGGCGAGAGCGGCTCGTTCAGCGTATTCTATTCCTCGGCACGCAAGACTGACACCGATCGCCTGACCGGTGAGGCGACTGAGAAGACCATCCGGTTCATGAAATGGAACCACGTGTTCAACGCTTCGCAAATCGATGGGCTGCCGGGGCTCTACTATCCCGAGCCGCCAAGCCCGGCGGCAATCGGCGAATTGTCCGCCGGGGTTCGTGACTTCCTGGAGGCAATCCCGATCCGCGTCGTCCATGGCGGCGACAGCGCACACTATTCGCCGGGAACCGATACGGTCACCTTGCCGCATCCGCAGGCATTTCATTCCATTGAGGCTTACTTTTCAACAAGATGTCACGAATTGGGTCACGCTACAGGGTCTGCCAAACGGCTCAACCGGCAGTTCGGCAAGAGGTTCGGCGATGATGCCTATGCTTTCGAGGAGATCGTTGCCTCGCTGACCCAGGCTACCCTCTGCGCCGAATACGGTCTGCCCAACGAACTCCACGACAGCCACGCCGCCTACATCCACCACTGGATGAAGATCCTACGCGGGGACAAGACCGCGATCCTCCATGCAGCCGCCAAGGCAGAGCAGGCGGTCAAGTGGCTGCGCCAGTTCGATCCGGCGCTCACGGGCGACCTCAAGGAAGCGGCCTAACGGAAGTCGGAAACGCTCGCATGGCGAGCGGGAAGGGGAGGGGGTGGGAGCCCGGCGCGCCATGGGGCGCGATGGAGGCTTACACCCATGAACTACGATCTCGACTTCCGCTATCGCCGGGCGCTCCAGCCCGACGGGCTCGCGACCATCCCGACCGCTACCCAGGCTGTGGTCGACGCGATGCAGGATGCGCGCAATGCCGGCATCGATCCGGCTCGCGATCCCGCGACCATCCTGCTGGCCCGGCATCTCGGCCGTATCGCGCTCGGCCATGCTCCGGACGAGACCTTCACCGAGGACACGCCGCTGCGCCGCCAGTGCATCGCCAAGATTGATGAGCTGAAGTCCAAGCCCGCGCTGGTCGCACTTGCCCGGCGCGGGATCGGCTATGACCCTGAAGCAAAACGCGCCTTCCACCGCGAAGCGCGCTCGGCGCTCCGGGTCGCAGCCCGCCATCTGGACCTGGACCCCGATCAGTATGACCTGCGCAGCAACTTCGCCGGTCCCGCTGTCTCAGGCGAGATTACCCTCCATGGCGACCAGATCTACGTCCAGGTCTCGATCCCCTGCATCCGGCCTGGCCGTGAGGTCATGTTCCGCCGCTGCAAGGGCCGTCAGGACTACCTCGGCGACCGCAACCACTTCTGCGACATCGCCGTCCTCGCCGCCCCGCACAGCTTTCGCGCGCTGGTCGTCCGCGAGACCGGCCTTTCCATCAACCCGCGCAGCCAAGCGCTGCTCTAGGAGAAAACCCCATGGGCTGGCTGTTCATGTCACGCGGCGGGATGTCGCCTTTCGGCACGCCGAAGGCCTATCTCGACAACCAATGCACCTATTCACCCGATCCGGGCAAAGGCCGCGAGACCGGGCTGCGGGTGCTCAAATCGACGGTCCGGTCCGGTGCCTATTACGCGGCCTGCCAGAGCTATGACGCCGATGGTCCGCGCGAAACCTTCGCAATCATCTGCCTGGTCAAATGGAACCCCGGCGCACGCAGCGGCGAGGAGTTCGGATACAAGGACATGTCCGAAACCATGGGCCCCTACCACTACGATTGCCCGGCCTCGATTCTGGATCTGCTGGGTCCTCCCGGCAATGAATACGCCGCCAAATGGCGCGAGGCTTGCCGGGCGCGACTTGCGCTGACCTCGCGTCGTAAGCCGCGCCCCGGCGACACGCTGGTGCTGGCCGAACCGCTGACGTTTACCGACGGGCAGATCGAACGCAGCTTTCGGGTGGTCCAGTCTGGCCGGAAGACCATCTTGCGCCGGATGAACGACGGGATGGGCGTGAAAATCAGCAAGTTGATGAACCGCGCCTGGACGATCGTGCCGGCCCCGGTCGACCCGTCGGCGCTGTGACTGGCACGCGAGCTTGCACCGCCATGTCGGACCAGCCATCCCCCGAACGCTCGCCCAAACGTGGGCGCTTATGCAGCATCGAGAACGCCAATCGGGTGGCAACCCGGGTTGCCGAGCATATCCTGACCGACACGGCCGTCGTGAAGACCGGAAACCCGCTGCAGCCGTTCCGCGTGGTGCTGGCGAGCAAGGCCACGCCGGGCCGCACGGTCTCGCGGGTCGTCACTTGCAACGACGCCGAGCCGTGATGATCAGTACGGCTCCGGTCCGCGCTCGACGAACCATGACTGGCCGAGCTCGAAATCTGGGTTCGAGGAGACCAGCGGGCCGTCCGGAGCTTCTGCCACATAGGGCGACACGAGGTCCTTGCGGCTCACCCGCGAGCGGCTGAGCCAGGCTGCGGTCCGGCCGCGCGCCTTCAGCATGCCCAGTAACCAGTCCATCGCTTCGGCCATCTCGACCACACCGCGCCCGGCGAGGCAGTAGTAGATTGCCCGCTGAAAATCGTCGCACGACGTGCTGAGGATCTGAGCGAGCTTCGCCCGCCCTCCGGGAGCGTTTTCATGCACGAGTGACACCGCTTCGCGCAGTTCGCGGACCGACAAATTGGCGTCATCGACATCGACCCCGATGCACAGTGCTGCGATCGCGCGCCGCGGCGGCAGGACATTGAGGTCGCACGAGGCATCGCGCAGCGCGATATCGAGATCGAAATGGTCGGTGTGGGCGCCGATGGGCATCGGGAATTTCCTTTCGAGAAAGAACGTAGCGTGAACGCTCAAGCGCCGTCAACCGGTAGGCGGAGGGGAGGGGGAGTCCATCGGACGATCATTGTAAAAGGAGAGTTTGATGACCCAGCTTGCCCAGGCCGCCCCTGCCGACACCGACCGCACCACCGAGATAGCCGCGCTCAATGATGCCGCCCGCGCAGGGTCGCTTGTGAACTCGAAGACCGTGTTCACCCGGGCGCTCGCGGATATTCTTGCCGGAGAGGATCCCGATCCTGGCACCCGCCAGTTCAACCTGATGATGGGACAGCGCGCACTGCGGCGGCTGATCAACGAAACGCCGATCGATCCTGGCAACGACCCGCACGGCGAGCGCGACTTCGGTGTGGTCGAGCACCAGGGCCACAGGTTATTCTGGAAGGTCGACGTCTACGCCAACGACGGCACGTTCGCCTGGGGATCGGAGACGCCGTGGGACGCACAACAGAGCTTCCGCGTCGTGACCATCATGCTGGCGAGCGATTGGTGACGCGATGAGCCGGTATTCGTTGAAGCCACTGCCTAACCGTGCGGATGTGTTCGAAGTAGCAGTGGGGTGGGATCCCGGCCTGAGCACCTATTTTGCTATCGTGTTTGGCGCGCCAGAATTTGCCTGCGAGCCCGAAGTGTTGCTTTGGCGTGGATGCACGTTCGGCGAGATCTGCCGAGTTGCAGAACTGCTCGACATCGTGAGGGAGTTTGCCGAAGTGGCTCCAGAATTGAGGCGCCGATTGGATGCCGACCCAAGCGCCGAACCCCCTAGCTAAAGCAAGTCACTCAGCGGGCCACCCGGCGTATCTCCTCGACCAGAAGCGGGGACAGCTCATACATGTCGAGGTTGGCCTCCTTCAGCCAGATGCGTGCCTCCGCGATGGTCATGTTCTTGTTGACGGTGGCATCATTTAGAATGGCTGCGGCGACACGAGACAAACCGAGGCCCATGAAACTGATCATCGACCTGTCCGAAGCACCAACCTCGAGATAGAGGGAAATTGGCGGCACCGAGCCGGCCATCTCCGACAGGCCGATCTCATTCAAAACGTTAAGGAGCACGGCACAGTAGCATGACATCAGCCGGACCACCTCGAACCGGATCACCTTCTCGATAGTCTCGAGCGTGTTGCGGATCACGGCCCGGGAGCTCTTCTTCTTGTCGAAGTTGATGGCGTTGTCGATGATCTTAGGGAGAGGGTCGCCGCTCATCCAAAACACAGCCATCAAGGCATGGTACCGGTGCGATCCGTGGCTCTCTGGAAGACCCAGCAGGTGCGTATGGCAAAGCCTCAGGAGCGATGCGTAGGAGAAGTATGCTCCGCTCTCGCGCGGATGCGCGGGGATCAGCGCGCGCACGCTCTCCATGTCCGTACCCACTCTGGCGAGTAGTGCGGCGTGAAGCGACTGTTGCCGATGCGGTGACAGGTTCGGACTTTGGCGAACGACCTCAACGGGCAGTGTCAGCACTTTGACCACCTCGTCGAGCGCAGTCTGGACCCGTTCGGTCGACGTTGACGGCACGCCCGCCGCGGTCAGTCGCGACAGCGTTGTCGGCAGCTCACCGCGCGAATGGTCGTCTAGTAGCCGGATGAACAGGGTCTCGAGGTCACCGTCCGGCTTCCTGTCGTCACTATCGTCGTCGGCCATCGTCGCTACGAGATCCTCCAGCCGCTGCGCGACACCGTCTTGGAGGGCAGGCACGATCTCGCTGTCCCTCTCCTGATCGAGCGGCTTGGCCTTCCACTCGTCATAGTCGATCAAGAAGATGTTGCCCTGGAACTCGCGGCGCAGCCGGCCGGCGCGACCGGCGAGGTTCCAGAAGTCCGTACCCTCCAGAGGGCGCTGCCTCCCCTTCTCAGGCCTGCACATGAAGACGTTGCGGGCCGGCAGGTTCACGCCCTGAAGAAGCGTACTGGTACACACTAGGAAGTCGATCGCACCATCCGCGAAGGCATCCTCCACCGCCTGCCGAACTTGTGTTGGCATGTTGGAGTAGTGGAAGCCAACACCCCGACGGATCGCCGCTGCCAGGACGTAGGATGGGTGTACCGACTGGGCGACGAGCTCTGCCACCGCCTCGCGCCGCGGCGTAGTCTCCCGGTCCGCAAACAGGTCGGCCAGCTGGATGGCTAGGTCTTCCGCCTCGGCGGCGCCGTTCGCATAGACGATGGAGGGCGCGCCTTTGCCGAGAGCGGCCGATATGTGAACGAGGCGCTCCTTCTTCGATGCGATCGTTTGTCCGATCGCGAACTCGCCGACCAGCGCCTCTTCGCCGCCCGGCTCGATGTTTAAGACCGAGAATTCGCCCTGGCGCGACGAGGTTACGCGCACGATCAGGAAGTTCTGCGCAACCGTCGGCTCAGTCGATGGAAGCGTCTCCACGCTATCGAGGCCGAAGGTGCGACCGAACACATCTAGGTTGCGGATGCCCGGGCTGGCGAAAAGGAGCTGTGCATCCGCGCGGCGACGAAGCAGGTCGTCCACGACCCACTGCAGTAGAATGCCGCGGCCCTGGTCGGCGATGCTGTGCGCCTCGTCGACGATGACGATCCCGGCGCTCATGTCCGGATGCGCCGCCAGCATCAGCTGGGTCCGCTCCTGCGTCATCACGAATACCGCGCGATTTGGCAGCGGCTGATCTCCGTCGAGCGGCACGGTGACAATCTCCGGCGCCCCTTCCGTTCCGAAGAAAAGGTCTGCCAGATCGCGAGCGACCTGGGCAATTAATGCACGAGTCGGCACGAGGTAGACGACGATGCGCTCCCCAGCCTCGTTGAACACACGCGCGAGATGGCCCTGAAGGATGAAGGACTTTCCGGCGGACGTCGGTGCGGCGACGGCGACGCTGCGCCCTTCGCCAAGTTTGCACCACAGGTCGTGCTGGAAGCTCGTTAGCAGCGCGGGGCGATCCCGCAGTAAGACGCGGCGCCGGTCCGAAAGGGCCATCTCCTCAATCGCGAGATCTAGCGGCAGGTCCGCAGCTGCGCGGCCGACATCTTCGCGCGTTTCCAGCGCGGGAAAGTTGCCGAGCCGGGCAAGCACAACGCGGAGCGCCTGCTGCATGGGCAGCGTCTTTGCGCCAACCACCTCGTACGTCATGGTCGCCGAACGGTATGCCAGGCTCCGATGCACCGGATCCGTCGAACAAGCCAGGATCGCGGATGCCTGCATAAGCCGCACTGCCTCTTCGACGGTCACCTCCGGCTCAAGTGGCCTTCCTAGCTCGCGCGCCAGCCAAGTTCGATGGGTAAGAGCCGCTGCGTCGTGGAAGCGGCTGTTGCCCCAGATCTGATCAGCCAGTTCCTGCATCAGGCGTTGTCCCCTTCATCTTGCGCCTGCTTCTTGCCGCGGCCTTTCTTCGGTGCCTTCTCGGCGGCCGGATGCTTCCAGCCGATTTTGTCTTGAAACAGATCGCGCAACGTTGCCACGGACGGAACCGGCATGATGAACATCTCGACCTCCTGGTGCTCGATGCCCTTTGCCTTAAGAGCCTTGGCAATCTTCGGCGCGGCATCTTCAAGCTGAGCAAGAGCCAACTTGCGGAACTCGTGCTCGGCATCGGCCTCGCAGGCCAGCACAGAAGCAAAGGCGTCGAAATCGAAGGCAACGAGGCAGGAAATCACGTCGTGGCGGTTTGTGTATTCCGAACCATACGGATCGAGGAAGTCGAGCATTGCCTTCTTGGCGTGAGGCGTCAGGCTCGACAGATCCAGGTGCCGTTTCACTAGCGTAATCTCGTGCTTGATCTTCTTGTCGTCCAGGGATTCGGCGATCGACTTAGCCGCCTCCGTGATCGCCTGGTCCAAACTGCCGTAGAGCTTCGCCTCTCCCCAGTAGATGTAGAGCCGCCCCGTCGCCGCACAGTATCGGACGTGCACTCCGTCCGCACCATGTACAGGCATCTCGGTGTTCGTCTTCAGCGACATCTTCGCGACGATCTGGGGCGCCTCAAGGAGCCACTCCGTCAGCAGGTACAGTATCAGTTCGCCGGCTTCGCCGTTTCGGTTCGTCGCGACATGGGCGCGCTTGAAGAGATCGAAGGCTTCCTGGCGGAGAACCTCGAACATCTTAGTGAAGTCCTCCGGCGAAACCTTGCCATATTGTTCGTAGAGGTCAGTGACCTGCTGTCGGGGCAAGCAGAAATTGACAATGTAGGTCGAGACGGTGTCCACTAGTTCCGCAATCATCGGCTTGCGCTGCCTAAACGCAGGATAGTGGAGGCGGAGCTTCAACGCCTTGCAATCGGTCATCACGGCATGATCGACCGACTTGAACCGCATCGACAGCTTGGACAGATCGCGCTTGAGAGACGCAAGCGCATCTTCGAGGGCGCCGGTCGGCGGTTCGGACGGAACGGCGGTGGTATCGGTCAACGAAGCGCAGGTCCGTAGGGCTCGATCGTCATAATGTCGATTTTCTCACTTCTCGCCGTTGCTCAAATGTGTTGCACATGGGAAGCCGTTGTTATGCTTGGGGATGGCAAACCGTCAATCACACGAATTCTAGCAAGCAATTCCGTAACAAGGCACAGGGACGGCAATGCCGGACAAGGTATACAAATACAGACCCTTTAGTGTGAACACACTGCGCGCCCTAACCGAGGCAGAGGTCTTCTATGCGAAGCCATCTACCTTCAACGATCCGCTGGACTGCGATCCCACGATCGACGTGGATATCGACCGTAGACACCTCGAACGTTTGCTCTACCGCATGATTGTCAGACGGAAGAAAGAGGAAGAGGGACGCAATGAGATCGGCCGTCTCCGCTATAATTCCTCAGAGTACGGCGACTACCGCACTAATGCCGAGGTCGAAAGCTATTTGATGCGCACCCTCGCGAGCACCATCAAACACGAGCTCGACCTGGAACTTGGAGATGAGGGCGTGCTCTCGCTGTCCGCGACGTGGAAGAGCGGGCTAATGTGGTCGCACTATGCCGATGAGCATCGTGGCATTTGCATTGAGTACGACACCCGCGATCAGGGGCACCCACGTCTCAAGGCGGTCGATTACAAGGGCCCCCGCGCGATCAAGACAAGTGATCTTTATCGGTGGAAGGTCCGAGATGATTTGGTAGCACAGGAGCAGGTGTTTCAGACCTACTTCTATACAAAGTCGAATGAATGGAAGTACGAAAAGGAGTGGCGCGACGTTCGCGACAGGAACGGCGTCACTGACGCCCCGTTTCGCATAACCGCAATCCTCTTCGGACTCAGATGCAACGGGTCTGTCATCAAGAGCATAGTCAAGCTCCTGAACGATCATCCACAAATCAAAATTTGGCAGGTTCTCCCTAAGGACGACGGATTCGGACTGCGTCGGTATCTGGTCAATCGAGACGAGATCGATGCGATGGCGGTTCGGGAGCCCAGCTTCCTCATGTTTAAGGACATCGTCTGGGACGATCTCGACGATTTAGAGGATCTCGGTACAGTGGCTGAGCTCGCTGGACCGGAAGAGGATCCCGGAGCCTAAACGTGACCGAACCCGCACATGCCGCATTACTCGCGGGCGCAAAGAAGCACTTCTTGCTCATGGATCAAAACCAGATCGCCAGTCAAATCGTCTTCACAATCTGGGTTGCTCCTGACCTTCGTGTTTTGACTCAGTCGCCTGTAGTAGCTGCGAGCTCGCGTATCAGTTGACTCATCGGTTCACGAAGAGTCTCGTGTCGACGAACCCAAATCCGACGCAAAAGATCTTCTGGAACATAGGCGTCATATTTCTCGACAATGAGATTCTCCACGAACCGCCCGAGGTCCTCAATTGGAGGGCAACCATCAATTGATGCGATCACAGCGGAAGCTTCCTCGATTGGACAGCCAGTCAAAGTGATCCCGACATCGAATGTTTCGCAGGCGAAGCCCATGGACGTGAGCAAGACCGCGAGCAGTGAATTTGCTGATGTACCTTGCCAAGTTAGGACGTGCGTCGCGGAGCCCGCATCGATGTAGCGGGATTTTTGCAGGCCGAGTTCGGCAAAGGCCGAGCGGCCGGCAGCCAAGAGCTCCTTGGCGTTGTCGTCGAGATAGTCCGGCAGATCCTCACTCATCAAGACGGCCAGCATCTCAGCTGCAAGGCGGTCATGGATTGGCTCCTGACCAAGGCGATCAAACTTTGGCACACGCCCTGTGTTATGGGCGACAACTTCAACGACCTTCGCCTTGTCGTCGATACCGGTCGCACGCCAACGACGTCCCGCAAATCCGATTATCGATCCGACGACTAGCGCATTTACGATCGGCAGTGTTCCGAGTGTCCGTCCGGAATGGACCAGGCGCCATTCCTCATCGGTCGAGAAGTTGGCATAGAAATCTCGCGATGCAGTCAGCTTTTCCCCTTCTGGGCCGAGCATGAGCGAACCGTCGGGTGCTTGCTCGATCAGACCTGCCTCATCACTGCCCATTCCTCGGAGCAGGTCGGCGAAATCGGCTTTCTTGAGAGCTGTAAACGGTCCCTGATGACACAAGGATGCGTATAGGGCCCCGGCGCTTATGGCACCCCGTTGGACTATGAGCGACAGAATCTGGTGAACACTGACCGATAGCAAAGCTGGGTCGGCTTGAGGGGGTTCGACGAACTTCAAGCGTAGCAAATTCAGCGCTGCCACGGCCTGGACCACGGGCAAGTGCAATTTGTCTAGCGGATCAGCGTCGGCAACAGGATATGGTTCGCGCAAATAATTCCGGAAGATCGCGCTGGATCCCTCCCGCCGACCAGACCGGCCTAGGCGTTGCCGCAACGATGCGAGCGAGCGTGGCGCGCCAAGCTGCGACACTGCAACGACGGAACCGATATCGATCCCAAGCTCCAGCGTCGTGGTCGCAACTGCTGTTGTTGGCAGGCGGCCATCCTTCAGTCGCAACTCGAGTTCTTCTCGCAGGCCTTTGCTCAGGCTGCCGTGATGAGGAAAGAACTCGTTGGGTACCTGGCCTTCCTCGCTGATTGTGCGTAGCCGATCGGCCAGAGTTTCAACGTTGGCCCGAGAACCGGCAAAAAAGAGGTTGTTGCTTCCACGTAGAGCTTCAAAAGCGTGCCGAGCGATCTGAGCCAAAGCTGATCCAGATTGCGGTTCATTGAGCATCGCATCGCCGTCCGCACCGCCTTCGGGTGGTTCGACATAGGCCCGGACTTGGACTTTCAGCGGTGGGGCACCGCCCGCAACCGCAATGATCTTCGCTGGTTTGGGTGCGGTGGCGCTTAACCATCGCGCCGCGAATTCGAGGTCGCCTATTGTCGCTGACAATCCTACTCGTCGCGGCCGCCGATCGTTCAGCACCTCAATCCGATATAACAAGCTCGAGAGGTGAAGACCTCTCGGTCCTTGGAGGAATGCATGAAGCTCGTCGATTATGATTGCATCAAGCGCACCGAAAAGGGCTTCGGCAGTTGCCGGTCGCCGCAACAGCATTGCCTCGATTGATTCCGGGGTGATCAGCACCACACCGGAGGGTGCCTTGATGATCTTGTTCTTGGGACCTTGGGGGGCATCACCATGCCAACGAACCAGAGGTAATTCGAGTTTGTCGCACAGCTCTTCAAGCCGCCGGTACTGATCGTTGATCAGCGCCTTAAGCGGAGCGACGTATAGAATCGAGATACCAGGCTCCGCCCGCGCTGCAGAGGAGCCCAGGAGCGGCAAGAAAGCTGCTTCGGTCTTGCCGGCTGCGGTCGCGGCTGAAACAAGGACGTCCTCGTCACTGCCACAGATCGCTGCGATCGCCTGCTCTTGCACATCTCGCAAACGAGACCAGCCCTGCTGCCTGACCCAGCGTTGGACCTGCGGATGGAGCAGATCGAACCCGGAACCGCTTTCAGAGCTCGAACGTGGCAAGCTCATCATCGCCGTCCACTGCAGTGGCGACGTCTTCGCCAGGATCGTCATCCACCGAAACACTCCCGATCAAGGTTCGCCAATCGAGAGCGGGGTTCTGCTCCAAGATTGCAAGGAGCTGGACGAAGGCCTTGATGGTGTTACGCGGCGTCCGAAAGTATGCTTCGCCAATGCGCTGGCTGCAATGCGCCATGAATACGTCGAGCGCTTCATCGGGCACGAGATGCTTCGTCGGGTCACCTAACGCGAAGATCGCGCGGATGTTGCCCAACAGGATCAAGAATTCCTCAGGCGAAAGGTTCTGGAGGCGAACGACCGGGCCGCTAAGATCGACCAAGCCGGGGGCGGCAAACTGGTTTTCTGCAAGCCGGGACTGCAAGGCCTCATAGCTGTAGAGCCCGCGGCGGCTGTCCATGAGGAATTCAGGCGTGCCACCGAAAATGAAACCAAGTCCTTCGGAATTGCCCTGGAGCATGTCGTTGACCATGCGCAGGATCTGCTCGAAATTTTGGTTTCGTGCCTGGGAGCTCTGCAATTTGTAGATGTTGACCATCTCGTCGAACACAACCAGCAAACCAGTGTAGCCGGCGAGCCGAGTGAAGCGAGCAAGGAGCTTCAAGCTGTCAAAGACATCGGCGTCGTCGATTATCGAACGGACTCCTAGAGCTTGGCGCGCCTCGGTTTTCGTCGGAAACTCGGCGCGTAGCCAACGCAGGGCCGAAGCCTTCAGAGCCTCGTTACCAGCCTCACTGCCTTGCCAGTAGCACTTGAGCACGTGCGAAAAATCATGGCCGCCCACCAGCTCTTGGATCGAAGCCAGACGGTCATCGATGACCTGTTCTACGGGCCGGTTATCAGCGTGCGCGACCTTCACGCATTCGCTGATGAAGCGTTCAACAACGCTAGGCAGTGCGCCGCCATCCGGTTTGGTCCGTGTGGCCATGTTGCGGATCGCTTCTGCATAAAGCCCGCGCGCCTGACCGCCGGTCGCATGAATGCGACGATCGGGAGCCAGGTCTGCGTGAATGGTAACGCACCGACGCTCCAACGCGATTAGCCGCACAAGACTCAGGAAGAATGTCTTACCTGCGCCGTATTCCCCGATAACGAACCGACAAGATGACCCGCCGTCGGCGATCCGGTCGATGTCCTTTATTAGGGCGCTGACCTCGAGCATCCGACCGACCTGAATGTGCTGCAAGCCGACCCGCGGGACGACGCCAGCAGCGAGGGCTTGGACTATCGTGTCGCGGTCGCGAAGCCGGATTGGTGTTCGCTCGGTCATGCGGCGGCCATGCTCCTGATTTTGTCGATGAGGTGCGGTTGAATCGAAACGATGTCTTCGCATTCGATCGCGATGTCGTCGAGGGCGTCGAAAGCCCAATCGTTTATGGTTTCAATGGCTCCATCGGGGAGCAGCCGCTGCACACGACAGAGGGTCTCAAAAACGTCGGCTTCGACCGGCTGCTCCGAGAGCGTCAGAAGTACGTGCGAGTGCGCGGCATCAAGACCAGGCAGGCTCCTTTCTTCTGGCTGTGGTTGGGCCGTAGTTTCTGGCGAGGCCAATTCCTCTTCCTGGAAAATGCTGGAGAGCATGGTCGAGACTGCGGTTGTCTCCCGTCGAAGCTGGGCCAGCCTCTCGCTATCGACGATGTGGGCCGGTTGCTTCGTACCGGTGCGTTGCGATCGTGGGCTGTTCTCGCCCGCGTGCAGTCGCGCATAAACCTCGTCCTGCGGCTTCCCAAGTGACTTGTAGAGACCCTCCAGAAAACGCACTTCGGACGGCAATACGCGTTGATCGGCAAGGATCGCGCGAACGGCAGCATTCAACACTCGATCCTTCTCAGCGTCGGGTAACGCCAGCAGCCGATTGGTCGCCGCGCGCAATTTTGAAGGGTTTGATGCCAAAGCCTGTGCGTGAGCGCGCAATCTATGCTGGTCGTTCGAATCCAGCCCTTCAATTTGTTCGACATCGTCGAGGATCACGCTCATTTCCGCCTCGACGACCTGGTCGTCTGCCTTGGCGGCCAGAACGGCAATCTCGATCATCGTGCGGGCCGAACGATACTCGTCACGTTCTTGATGCGCCTTGATAGACTTACCCATCTCGAACAGGCACAACACGGTGTCGTCACTTAGAGTGGGGGCAGGGCCGAACCGCTTATCTGGTTCGAAACCGATCTGCATCGCATCGAGGATTTCGGGCAAGCGCTTAGATAAGAACGCCCTTCGGTCTGCAGCCAGTCCCCCCGGATTTCCTGCCAGCACTTCCAACACTTTGCCGACAGGCTTCTGCGCAAAACCGTCTTGGCTCTTTCCGTCAAATAGAAGAGTCCGTGCTGCGCTGAGGAGGGCTTCGGCGCGATCATTCAAGGCCTCTGCGGGACAAAGTGCGGCAGCGAGCAAGGTCGCGCGCTCTTTGGGATTGCGGCCAAGGAACCTGCTGAGCGGATCGAGTTCCTCAGTACATGCCGTCAGCAAGGCTTCAAGCTTGGTCACAGGCCCTGCGATTGCTCCAATATCGGGCAGGTCCTCTAGTTCGGCATGAGCATTGAATTCGCCGCTCGCCGCTCGATAATTGAATTGCAGACGCGTTTTGCCGCCACGCACCTTGATGCCATCGGGGAAGCGTTCAGCGAAGCGATACCTCCACAGCGCGCAGAACTGATCAAAGCAGCGACTAACGGCGGTTCGTGGATAGAGCTGGGGATGGGTCAAGGCCCAGCACAAGGCGTCATCGGAATCTATTGCTATACCGTCACGGACTTTGCGGCCGAGCCGCACCCGGATGCCAATGGGGATTTCCCAACCTCGCCGCATGTCGAGCGAAATTACATTTCCAGGGGGTGCGATGTCGAAGATCAGCTCGCCAGCCTCGATCAGCGCCCCACAATAATTACGGAATGAGTGGTTGTCGCCGTAGATGTCCAGCAGGCGACGCGCTTCCGCTAGGATTGCGCCTGCATCCTGCTCGCTCTTCTCCGCGATCAAGCGACGCTCGAGGCCATAGAAATAGACGAAAACATACCCAATGGGAGCGTTCGGTGTACTACGCCCGGAAGCAAGCCATTCCAGATACGCTCGACGTGCTGAGGGCGTTAGCTCGCTATAGTTCGGCCAGTAACCCAGAGATGTCCCGAGCGAGTCTGAATCGGATGCCACCGACAACGTCGGGTCAACCAGAGCTCGATGGTTCGACCGTCGATCGCTTTTCCCGTAGTAAAGAAGCTCCCCTTGAAATTCGATTCCGGCCACCTCCACCGTGGTTGGCTCGGCGATCCAATGTGCAGCTGGTGCAGGAGCAAAAGGCTTGGCGAGTTTGGCGATGAAGCTTTGAGACGGCTCCCTTCTCGGGGCGGAAACTGGCTGGGGTTGCGCCGTCGGAACTGGCCTATGGCCGTAACCAGTGGCTGCCCTTCGCGCATCGTCAAGCTTGGGATGGGCGTACCCACGAACGTAAAACTGACCATCCCTGCCCAGCTTGATGCCAGGTTCGATTTCCGCCCACCTCTCCTTTGGGCCGCTGTACGTCGCAGGCTTGTTAGGATTGTCAGGGAAGCCGGCGGTTGCACCGTTCGTCCCTACGGCCGCCGAAGGTGCGGCTGTTCCTCGGCGGCGCTGCGCATAATTCTCAGCCTGTGCCCTCGTGGTGAATGTATAACCGCCGGACATGAAACGGCCATCCGAGGTCGGCGTGACATCGTACCTGTCAACGCCGACTCTCATTGACGAGGCGCGATTTTCTGGAGCCTGCTCCTTTGAGGCTGAATCGAGCACCCCTTCGATTGCAGCGTTCCGCCGCGCACCGCCGTCAGCTTCACCTGGTCGCCGCGTCGAACGCCTCTCCTCGGTGAGACCGAACTGATAAGCCTCCTTATAACTGGCAAAGACCACTCCGGCACACTCGAAGGTCCCATCTGACAAGCGCAATACACCATGCTGGTCGCGGGTTGGTTGCTCGTCGGAAGCCTCAATGTTACCTCCGGACGATATACTGACCGTGTCGAACCTTGCATCGGCCACCACGGACGCTGCGCCATATTGGTTTCTCCCCCGTTCGCCCCGCAGTGCCATAAGACCAAGAGAAATAGCCAGTAACGCCATGCCTGCCAGCGGTTGGATGAAAAGCGCGACATAGCCAGCGATGTTGATCGAAACGAGCCAGCCACTCCTGCCCTGATCATGCAGGCGGCGCACCTGGAGCGCAAACCATGGCACTGCTGTGACCGCCCACCAGAAAACGTATGCCAGCGCCCAAGTCGGAGTAGCCTTGGCAGAGGTCTGCGCGCTGAGACCGGTAAGCAAAACCGTGGTGACGAATACAGCAGCCGAAAGTGCGAAGAACGACCAAAACTCACGCGTGCTCGCACGTCCGGAAAAATCCGAGTACTTCCGAAAAGGTATTAAGGCGTTGTGCATGCGGCTGAAATTCACTCATGTGGCGGATAAGTCAAACGTCACTGCATTCGTGACTCAATGATACTTCCATTCACCCCTTTCCGAACGCTGAAGCCATTGGGGACAGCCTGTTGAACCAGCGGCACGTGTGAAATCAGTCCAACAGATCGGCGCTCGCCAACGATGTCCTGCAGAACCTGCAGAACTTGATCCAGCGTGCCAGCGTCGTTCTCGGTATCCAAGCTGCCGAAGCCTTCATCGATGAAGATCGTGTCGAGCCTAATGGCCCCGTGGGTCATCTCAACCACATCAGAAAGGCCAAGCGCCAGGGATAGGGCCGCGATAAAGGTTTCGCCCCCAGACAAGGTTATGATCTCACGCGCCCGGCCTGTTTGGATATCGTGAACGCGCACATCGAGGCCGCGTTTCGATCTCCCGCCAACACTCACCGTGTCCCTCTCGAACCGATATCTACCACCGGTCATCGGGTCGAGTCTCAGATTTGCGGCTTCCAGGACCTGATCGAACATGGCGCCGATGGCAAACGTCTCAAGGGTAGTCCGCAACTCGTTTTGCCCATCGAAGGCTTCGGCGAGACCGCGCAATGAGCCGGAAGCTTGCTCGAGGCTCTGCAGGTTCTCCAATTCGTCGGCCAAACTTGTCTTCAGATCGATCAGCGAGCGATGCTTCTGCTGTGCTTCGGCGCTATTATTTGAGGCTTCGTCGGCCGCTGTCTGCGCCTGATTGCAGCTGAGCCGGAACGGTTCCAGGTCGGGACGCTGAGCACTTCCGACATTATTCCTAGCAGCCGTTTGCCGCCCACGCGCTGCTGCCAAATCTCTGTCGAATTCGACGATCGACCCTTCCAGCTCCCCGATCAGATCTACGTCGGGAATGGCTAACCGATATGCTGTTTCGGAAATCCCGAGCTCAATCAGTCGGCTGTCAACGGCAGTCTGCTTCTTTTCGACTTCATCCGCACAATCTTTGAGCGAATTCGACGCGTTCTGTAGGGCCGCCTCAGCCTTGATCAGAGCGGCCTGGGAACTCTGCTGTTGCTCCAGGGCTTCGGAAATCGCCTTTTTGCGCCGATCAAGATGGGCCCTTGCATCATTAATAGCAGCCTGCAGCACGGTAGCGTCGCGCAGCGTCTCCGGAACGGAGGCGATGTGATCAGCATAGCTTTGGCGGGACACGGCCTCGGCAGTGGTTGCGTCGCCCAGAGTGGAATTGGCTTGCTGGAGCTTGGTTGCAGTCGCCAACTTGCGAGCGCGTAAGTCGTCGACCTCCTTTGCGAGGAGGGTCAAATCGACGATGCTTCCGAGCTCGTTGATCGCGGCGAGGAAATGCCGATACTCAGTATCGATCTCGCTGACGCCGCGCTGCGGCACATCAAACCCCGACAATGTCGCTTGGCGCTCCTTCAGCGTTGCGTTCGCTGCGCTGGCCCGCGATTGCGCCTCGCGATCTTTCTTCGCTGCAGAGACGGAAGCGGACTGCGCCGCTCGCCAGGCTTTCTCCAGTAGACCCGCATCACCGGTCCCGTGCGCTGGTCGAGGATGATCGCTGCCGCCGCACACCGGGCAGGGCACACCATCTTCCAGTCGCTCGGCAAGGACACTCGCCTGGGCGGAGATATAATCACTTTCGCGCGCGGCTACTTCTTCAACGGCATGATGATGGCGATTTTGGGCTTCCAACGCTTTAGCAGCCGCTTCGTCGAACTCAGCCTGTGCATGTCCCACTGCCTGGGTGGCGCTAAGATGTGCATTCGCGCCATCTAATTCGATTTTCAGCGTATCGCGGCGACCGATCAAATTCTGCCGCTTGAGAGTATTGCGTTGCGCATCAGCGAAGGCAGCGGACTTTTCCTCAAAGGTTCGATCGGCCTGCTGTTGTTGCGCAACGGCCTGGTCATGCCCCTGCTTCGCGCTTTCCAAAGCGACCAGAGCCTTTTCATGCTCCAAAAGGCGCTCGGCCGAATCGACGAGCACTTGCTGGTGGCGGTCCATTTCGTCGACTTTGCGACCCAAGGTCTCAATTTCATGTTCCAGGGCTCGCAGGTCGGCCAGCAACGCACTTGCCGCTGCCGCCGCGTCACGGGCACGAACTTCTGCTTCGCTGGCGCTGGCCTGTGCCGCTACGGCCGAACCATGGCGCGTACGAGCGTCGGTGAGACTGCTGTCGAGGTCCGCCATGCGCCGTGCCAACTCTGCACGGGACTTACGGGCACGAACGGCATCGAATTCAGGAACCTTTCCTTCCAGCTGTTCCAGCGCAGCGTCGGCAGCCTCCACTTCGACAAACAGTTTTTCTCGGGAAACAGCCTCGGCAAACACATTATTCGCCAACGTGAGTACCGCGGATGCTTCGGCGACGGCCAATCGGCTAAGCTCATATCGCTCCAACGCGGACGCAATGCCGACGCTGAGTTCATCCGAGCTGGCAAATCCCTCTGCCGCAAGACGCTGCCCGTTCAATCGATATCCGTCTTCGATCTCGCGCCGGACCTCCGCAGCTTCCAATTTGAGCTTTTCCGTGAGCTTCCGGTATAGCGACACGTCGAAAAGTTCGCGCAGGATCTCGAGCCGATCCTTGCTGTTCGACACCAGAAACCGTTCGAACCGACCTTGTGGTAGCAGCACGATCTGACGAAACTGCTGGGCGCCGTAGCCGAGCAGCTCCTCGACAAGCCTCGCGACATCTCCAACCTTACGCTCGGCTAGTGGAACGCCGCAGCAGTCCGGGCCGACATCGTCAATCGCGACCGATGACACGTCGAAGAGCCAAGCCGCATGCGGCTGCATGGTTTGCCCTTCTCCCCTGGCCTTCGGACGGGGTTGGTCGGGAATCCGCCGGACGTAATAGCGCTTGGCCCCAAGCTCGAATTGCAGGCTAACCTCGGTCAACAGCGCATCGGTTGCAAAATCCGAACGCATTGTCCCAATGCCCTGCTCCTCCTTCGCACCTTCCCCAAACAGTGCAAAGGCGATCGCGCTGAAGATCGACGACTTGCCCGAACCGGTCGGTCCGTAGATTCCGAAAAGACCGGCATCTGTGGCGTCGCGGAAGTCGATGCTCTCGACGCCGCCATAGGGGCCAAATGCGCTCAACGTGAGCTTGATTGGCCTCATTGAACCACCTCCGTCGTCGCCAACGCATTGAGCGCGGAGGCTACAATCCCCGCCTCAGCTTCGGACATCGGGTCGCCCCTCACGATCTCAAGAAACGTCGAGGAGAGCGCATGGGGATCGTCAATCGCCGCTCGTTGTTCCTCCAGGCGCTGCGCGAGCGGGCGGCCATTCCGTTCATAGGCAAGCTGGACTGCATTGGGGTAGAGCGCCCTGATCCTTTTCATCGGGTCGATCTGCGGTGCTTCATCAGTCAGAATTACGCGCACAAGGTCGTTCGACACCTCGGTAGCAGCCAGCAACTCCAAGAGCTTTCCGCGGATGGTTCGCACCTGACGCAGCGGCTTGATGGGAAATTCGGTTACACCGACGGTTCCGTCGTGCGCGAGTTCGATCAGGCTGACGGACTTCTCTTGGCCTTCTTCGTCGAAGCCAAAGGCCAGCGGCGCTCCCGAATAGCGAACATGCTTTAAACCCACCGATTGGGGGCGGTGCAGGTGCCCCAGCGCAACATAGTGCGCCCCGTCGAACGCCGACGCCGATACCGTTTCGATCCCGCCAACCATTCGCATGAGCGGCCGCTCGCTTTCACTCGTGGCAGCACCATCTACGAAAGCATGGGCGACGACGATCCAGCGCATTCCGTCGGCAAGGTGCTTGCGCGCACTGGCGATCTGAGCGCGAATGACATCTGCGGGACAAACAATTTCCTCGTCATCGAAGCACAATCGCGCCGCATATTCGAAGGCAAACGGCAAAGCGGAAATCGCTACCGGTCCGTCTGCATCAGAAATGACCAGCGGCCTTTCATTCTCGTCCAAGGGACCGCGCACGATGGCTTCACCATCTTTCGCAAGAACGCCCAATGCCCCTATCTGTGCGGCTGAATCATGATTGCCAGCGATCAACACGATGGCTGCGGATGATGTCGCCCTTACCGTCGTCAGGAATTCTGAAAGCCGCTTAAGAGCGCTTTGGGGCGGATTAGCTCTGTCGAAGATGTCGCCCGCGACAATGAGGACGTCTGGCTGCTGATCATCGATTACCGAAAGGATCTGGACGAGAGCGTGATCATGGTCTTCATCCAGCGCCACGCCGTGGAATTGGCGACCTAGATGCCAGTCACTTGTGTGCAGAATGCGCATTCGCCGAACCCCGAATCTCAATACGTATAAAATTTATATAGACAGCCCAAACTGAGTCAAGTAGCGTTTGCCTCAATGAGCGATCCCACCCTCAAGCCTGCCATGTTCGCCCGCCTGGTCTATCTAGATCAATGCCTGACTTGGCGCGGGCAAGTGAATCGTAAAGACCTGATCGAACGATTTGGAATATCGTCGCCGCAGGCGGCCATAGACTTCAGAGAGTATTTGGAGCGGGTGTCAGAGCCAAAGCCTAGGTATGACACGGTCCGCAAATGCTACCTTGCCGACAGAAATCATAACGGGTTGCCCTTCACGTATGAAGCCGGCTCGCCTGATGAGCTTGTCAGAAGCCCAGGATCCGACGACTTCTCAATGCTACCCACGCCCGTTCGGCAGTCTCCGCCATTTGTGATGCGCCAACTCTATCAGGCGATCGAGCAGCAGATGAAGATCGAGATCGACTATGTCTCGATGTCGACTGGCCTTCGCCAAAATCAGTGGATTGCGCCTGCAAATTTCGCGTCTGATGGCGAGCGTCTACATGTCAGAGCGTGGAGTTTTCACCATCAGGAATGGCGCGACTACCTGCCGGTACGAGTGTCGCCCGAAAGCAGCTTTTCAATCGCGGTGATCGACCAGGAGCTTCCGCGGGATGCCGATTGGGAGGAGATCGTGGAGGTACGGCTTAGGCCTCTGGATGGGCTTTCGGACGAGCAGAAGGCTGCTGTCCGGCTTGAATACGGCTTCACCGACGATCTTCTGAAGTTTCAAATTCGCAGATCACTGGAGTTCTACATCGATCGGCGTTGGGGGCTCAATCGACCCGGGACACGGTTGGAGCGTTGCTAGGTTTTTGGCGAACGCGACGATCGCTCGTCGCGCGATTGGAGGTGACGATGGCGGCAAACGTAACCACTCATTTGCTGGTATGGGCCGGAGCGGTCACAAATCCCGAGACCGACGTCGTGCGTAGCGTCGGATCGACCGCTATGTGTATTGAATATTGACTGACGCAAGGCGACCTTGTGCCACAACATGGCAAAGGTCCGGCGACCTGAGGGTGCCATTTGCGCGATGCAATGATGGCATCGCACGTCACGTCGATCGGATTTCCGGTAGGTCAATGGGGCCGTTCCGCTGCCTAGATTGCGGCGAACTCTTGCAGCTGAGAATCTCGACCAGGGCGCGGCCACATTTTGCACATTTGCCGGATTCCCGCTGTGCTGGCGAAACGGCTCTGCATGTTTATGCCAAGGAGTTGCTGGAACGCGAACGACAACTAACCTTTGCGCCGCTCGTCTTGCGACAAGAAGGCGTCGAGGAAATCGTGTTCGAAGGAGGCAGGTTTAAGCTTGATCGTGTCGTCATCGAGGTCGACCGACCAGGATTTCGACCTGACGCCATCGTCGTGTTGTCGAGCAACGAATTTGCGGTCGAGTTCAAAGTTGCACACGCTGTTGACGATGCAAAACAGGAGAAGGTTGCCGCCGTCGATATTCCGATGATCGAAATTGACCTCAATTCCCTGAGGTTTCAGCAGATCAGCATGCAGGAACTGGACGAGGCCATCCTTCATAACTGTGATCGCAAATGGATCCATCATCCCGAACGCAGTCTTGGACAAGCCCGCCTTGAGAGCCGCGTCGCAGCCAAGAAGGAGGAGCGCGGTCGACGCCTCAAGTTTCATATCGAGCGCAAGCCGCGCGGCAAAGTCGACTACGACTACCATCGGGAGTCTCTGGCGTCGCTCGAAGAGGTGGGTTTGCTCGACGAGATAGGCGTGCCTGTGGATTGCCAACATTGGTTCTGCGTTGGCCTGCCGGTGTGGCAAGCAGCTCTGCTTGCCACGGGTATTGTCGCACCTTCGCGTAGCAGCACTCCCGGATCTAGGATCAAAGTCCGTGGCGATTGGCCGGACTACCAAGGGTATGCCAATCGCCTGCCCACCTGGATGATCCGGTCAGATCTGAGTGCCTATAATTGGAAGAGGTTGGAGGAAGCAGGATACACCACATCCAGCTTCGGCAGCGCGGATAATGCGATATTTCACTACTTGGCTCATCTTGCCGTCAACCAAGACGTTGTTGTGTGGGACCGGGACGAAGAGGCCTTCTTCGTTGCGTCGGAATTGCACGGACGCATCTACAGACTTCATGAATTGGGCTGGAAAATTCGACGGGTGCTCGAAGCCGCTGGAGCCCCTGATCCTGACGAGGTAAAAGCGAGGTGGTTGGGTAAGTACAATGTCGATGGCGTATCGCCCACCGAAGTTGCTCGAAGCGGAGGGGCCGCATACGATTCGCTTTTGTCCAGGGTCGAAGCACTCGTGCGAATGGCTGACTCATATCTCAAGCCGGTCGTCGTTGACGACCTATGCGGGCTCCCACTTGAGCCGATGCGGCAAGCACGCTTGTCAGCAATCGAAGAGCAAGCCGCAAAGCTAGCGAAGGAAAAGGCGGCGGCAGCTTTGGACCGCAGAAATAATCTTGAGACCTCGGCGCGTGAAGACCTTGGGCCAGATGCCAACACTTGGCTCAACCAAAACGTGCCGAACGCGTCGGTATCGTTCTTAGAATGGGCGAGCGAGACTGACGGCAATCTAACTCAGGCATTTTCCTTCCTGCGCGTGGCGACCCGGGAGAGGAATGCTCGGTTAGCAGCAGCTGCCGCTGTCCAGGGGTATCAACGGCAAATTGTCGACGCAGCCAAGAAGGCCTTTCCTGACGAGACACGAGCACGCCTCTTTGTCAGCTCATGGCACGCAAAATGCGATAGCCCTTCTGCATTGCGCTCAATTCTAGATAAGCTGCCGAAGGCTCGGAGGTGACAAGACGAGAGCTCCGCTGAGTGGCCGGTTGCGTTTTTCTCGAGTGTCTTCGACCAGACCAGCCTACGAAAGTTGCGCTCGAAATGATGCCCGAGGAAATCCAAGAAAAGATCAGAATACGCCCGGGTGTGTCGGTGAGTCCTGCTCAATTCCCATCGACCTTTACGCCAGATTGCTCGAGCCAGAACAAGGTCTCCGCCCGCCGCGTAATGTCGGAAAGTGTGTGGAGGGCACAATCCTGAAAGAGTGTTTCAGCCAGCGCCATGCGTTTGTCGAACGAGACACGTCCATGATTGAAGGACGGGTGTTTTAGCAGAACCAGCGCGTTGCGGTCGATCGCCTTGGCTTCTTCCGAATTTTTCGAGGCTTGGCCGGCACTGGCGTTTTCGCGGGCAACTTCTAGAATCGCCTCGACGGCGCCTCCGAATTCGTCGTGCCAAGTTGCGGTGGCGACCGCAGTATGAAGCACCCCGTCAATCATGAAACTCGCGATTGTCGCACCAATCTGCCCGTCATAGGCGGCAAACCTGCGCTGGGTTGCCTTCAAATGACTAGGCGAGTGTTCGACGCCAAGGTCATCCAGCTCATCCTGCGCAGCTTCGATCTCATCAGCAAGGTCGAAAACTTGCTCAACAAGATATATTATCCGCGGTGCATGGGCGTTGATCACTCTGACCGCTTCGTCGGCGCTCAATATTGCAATTGGCACGGATCCGTCGTCACGTGTCTGAACTGTTGCTTCAACGAGAACTGATTCTGACGACGAAGCCGCATCTTTGATCGAAGACCCCAGCTTCGCTGCCTCATTTACTGACATATTCATTCCCAATCTGCGTGCTTGGCCGCTCAGCTGCGGGGCTATCCTGCGAAGCCCCGTTGCCGTCGTCAATCGCATCATCCCCAAAGAGCATAGCGGAAGTACAATCCGCATGCAGGGTCATCCAGGTACCGTCTCACCTCCTGAAAGCATAGTACATCACCGGACGGGTCTCCCCCTGCGGGCAGTGCCCGCAGCTTCGGCCTGACGGCCGGGAGGGAAGGGGGGTGGGAAGAGAGTGACCGGACAAGGGGTTCGGTCGCAATCGATCCTACCAGGAGACAGTCCATGAACATCGGTGAAATCCGCAAGAACGCCAACGGCCAGCTGATCGGCTCCGTCGAAACGCTCACCATCACCCGCACCATCGGCCTCCGTCCGGTGACCTCCAGCAACCCGCGCGCGCCCAAGTACGAAATCGTCGCGCTCAACGATCAGCGCCGCTGGGTGATCGTCGGCGCGCTGTTCGAACTCTCCTCGAACTCGACCGGCGAGAGCTTCTACCAGGGCAAGATCGACGATCCGTCGATGGCGCAGCCGCTCTACATCGCCGCTTTCCCGCGTGAGGACGGCACGATGGCGGTGGCCTGGCAGCGTCCGCGCCGTCGCAGCAGCCAGCTCGGCTCGGCCGAATACGGCGAGAGCGACATGTTCGGTGCCGACGACGTCGCCGGTGACCGTGCAGGCGGCGAGCAGGCCGGCGAAGCCCGCCACGAAGACGGCCTTGGCGACAGCACCGCGACGCCTCCGGGCAAGCGCGGCCGCGCGCAGGCCAAGGACGGCGCCGAACACGATGGCGCGCTGCCGCCGCTCGTCGACGCCTGATCGTCCGACCACTCCACTGACGGGGACCCACTCGCGGGTCCCCGTCCCCGTGAAAGGCCGCGGATGAGCCCCCCGCGCGGCCTGAGGCGGAACGCCGGCTACCCCCCGCCCGGCGTTCCGCCTCTTCATTTGCCTGGGGCAATCTGGAGATCCCGACATGCTGACCGACAGCGAACGTTTCGCCTTCGAGACCCGGCGCCATCACGCCTTCGCGAGCAGTGCCAATGCCTACGACGCCTCGCAGTGTGACGAGGCGATAAAGACTGGCGATACCCTGATCGTGCTGACCGAGCAGGTTGTGGCGATCGCCATGACCTGGCCGTTCGCGGTGACTGCAACCTGCGGC
This sequence comes from Novosphingobium sp. MMS21-SN21R, assembly GCF_031846015.1. Taxonomy (GTDB): domain Bacteria; phylum Pseudomonadota; class Alphaproteobacteria; order Sphingomonadales; family Sphingomonadaceae; genus Novosphingobium. Next base: position 70,391 of record NZ_JAVRDU010000004.1, read on the forward strand.
AAACTCCACGCCCTGTCAGCGCCGCGCCCTGGCGAAGACCTCGCCGCGCTCGCGCGATCGCTTCACGTGCGCGCCGCCGATTTCCGACACGCCACTGCCCTTGCCCGCCGTCTGGGATTTCCGATCGATCCGCAGCTCATCCCGCTGCTGGACTTGCCTGCAGAGTGACGCTTTTCCGCCGGCCTCAAAGCGGCAGCGACGACTGCGCTTCGGCCATTTCGCTGGCAGGCGAGGTTACGGCATCGGCGATGACCCGGGCGAGTTCCAGCGCGGCGTCCTCGCGCAGGCAGGAGCTTGGGGCGGTAATGCCAACGCGCGCCCAGCCCGGGGCGCCCAAGATCGCATGCGCGACCGCAGACGTATCGATTCGTTCCATGGTAACAACAGAACATAGAGGGAACATATTTGCAAGGGCGCGCCTGTTCGATTGACACGGAGAGCCGTCCAACCGAGCATCGGGCCATGTGTAATCTGTACCGCATGACCAAGGCGCCCGCCGAGATCGCCCGACTGTTCGGCGCGCGGGCAGGGGAGGGCGCCAACTTCGCGGCCGAGGTCTATCCCGGCTATCCGGGGCTGGTGGTCGCCGAAGGCGAGGCCCGGGTGATGACCTGGGGGTTCCCGCTCGTGCTCAAGGGCAAGAGCGGTCAGCCATTGAAGCCCAAGCCGGTCAACAACGCGCGCGAGGACAAGCTCGGCACCGCGTTCTGGCGGGCCAGCTTCGAGCGCCGCCGCTGCCTGATTCCGGTCAGTGCCTGGGCGGAGGCCGAAGGCGCCAAGGGCGCGATGACCCGCACCTGGTACTCGCTGGCGGGCGAAGAGGTCTTCGCCGTCGCCGGGCTCTGGCGTCCGACCGAAGAATGGGGCCAAGCCTATTCGATGGTCATGGTGGATGGCTGCGCGCAGATGGCCGACGTCCATGACCGCATGCCGGTCGTGCTAGCACAGACCAACTGGGAGCAATGGCTGTCGGGCACCCCCGCCGAGGCCTTTGCGCTGTGCCAGACATGCTCAAGCGAGCTTGAGGTCGACCGCACCCTCGAGCGTTGGGCCGCTCGCCGCGGCTGACATCGAGGGGAGGGGGACTTGAGCGGGGTCGGATCAACGACACCCGCGAAAGGACCTGGCCCATGGGCGACCGCGCTCCCGTTCACATCACCATCGGCGGCACGTTGCCGCGCGAACACCTTGAGGTCTTCGCCGCCCACGCGGCCGACTATGACTTGCGCACCGAATGGGACGGCGAGCCGTTCGACGCCGCCGCGCTGGTCGCGGGCGAGCCGCTCGAACTCTACGGCACCGAGCTCAACGGCGGGCAGATCCCCGCAGTCGACGCCTTTTGCTGCGAGCACGGCCTGCCGTTCCGCCGCTGGTCGGGCGGTTGCCTCGGAGCGTTCATGCCCGAGATCGTGCTGTACGACGGCACCGGTCCCTTGCGCGACTACACGGCGAGCGAGGACGAATGGGTCCTGTTCCCGCCGTCATGGATCAAAGGCTTCACCCGTCTGCGCGAGCTCAAACGCGAGATGGCCCGCGCCGAGCTGACCATCCCGCCATTCGTTCTCCTGCGAGGAGCACGGGCATGACCGACAACAACGATGCGGCAATTGCCGAACTTCTCGCCCGCTTCCCGCTGTCGCGGGTGAGCGAGGCGTTCCACGACGACATGCTCGGCGTCCTGCCGCCGGTCCATATCTGGGGCATGCCGGGGTTCCTCGTCAGCGAGGCGGTAGCCGAGGATGTCCATGCCCAGTTCGTCGAACGCGGCGGGCGGTTTTACGGCGCCTATGTCGCGCTGCGCAGCCCTGCGACCTGGATCACCCACGCGGCCATTGCCGCCTACGATGCGAGCCATTCCGACCCACCGGTGCTGGACTGGTATCCGGACGCCGCCGACGACCAGTGAGGGGAGGGGGCTTGGAGCTGGTGTTCCTTTGGGGAGACCGGCCATGCTTCGCTTCTATTCCGGGATTGGCGCGCGCGCGACGCCACCCGAAATGCTCAGCCTGATGACCCGCGCCGCCTTTGCCCTGCTCAAGCGCGGCTATGTCCTGCGCTCGGGTCACGCGATCGGCGCCGACAGCGCCTTCGAACGCGGCGCGGGCGACGCGGCGCAGATCTTCCTGCCAGCGGCAGGCTGGCGCGGCTCGGGAAGCGCGTTTCATGCGGGCGTGTTGGGCGAGGAGATCTGGGGCAGGGCGCGCGAAATCGCCGCTGCGCACCATCCCGCTTTCGCCGGGCTGTCGCGCTTCGTCCAGGACCTTCACACCCGCAACGTCTTCCAGATTCTGGGCCCCGCGCTCGATAGCCCTTCGGAATTCGTGCTGTGCTGGACCGCTGATGGCGAGGCTTCGGGAGGCACCGGCCAGGCGCTGCGTATTGCCGCGACCTACGCCATCCCCGTCTACAACCTCCAGCGAGTCCGCGAGCGCGCGCACGTCGAGCGCCACCTCGTCCTCTGAACCTTCAATCCCGTGCATTTCCGCCGTTCTTGACGGTGTCCCGCCGTCATGACGCGGGGCAGCGGCGCTGCGCGATGCCAAGCGAAAGCCTCAGACCATGTCGTCACGCACGCTCACTCTCGAAATCGCCTGCACCCGCGAGGAGGCCGCGCGCTTCGCCGCGGTCGAACTGTTCCTTGCCGACCTCGCGAGCGATGCATCCGCGCAGCCGCCGGGCGAACTCGATGCAGTGTTCGGCGCGAAAGCGAAGGAGACCATCCTCGGCCTCGTCGGCCATCCCGAGCCGCTCGGGATCAGCTGCCGCTACGACCGTGACACTGGTGTGCTGACGCTGCTGGCGATCGACGGCCGCCCCAATCTCGCGGCGCTGCCGGTGCTGCTGCTCTGGCTTTACCCCGACAAGCTGCCGCTCGCCTACTCGGTCCACGTGACCGACAACCCAGACCTGGCGGTTTGGACGATCGTGTCGCTGCAGCGGATCGAGATCACCCAGCACGCCGATGAAGTCCCTGCGCGCCTCGAAGCGCTGCGCGCCGCCGCGCCCGCGCCCCACCGGGTCGATCTCCTGCCGACCCGGCCGTTGCCCCGTCCGGAAGACTAAGCTGAAGAATCAGGCTGCAGCCTGAGCTTCCCAGCTTCGCCGGGGCCGCGTGACGCGCGCCGGGAGCGGCTCGCCTTCCTTCCAGAACCGGTGTGCGACGCCTTGCCCGGCAAGCAGCGCTTCGAGCGGTTCGGCCACCTCGTTGTCGCGGTCATGGATATGGACCGCGCAGGCTTCCTCGCCAGTGTCCTTGAGCACCAGGCTCGCGATCGGCGTGTCGACGTCGAGATTGACGCGCAGACCCTTCACGAACCGGCGCTTCTCGGCGACCGCCTTGGCGATCAGGTAGCGCTCGTCGCTGGTCTCGTATGGCAACCACTCAGCGCTCACCGGCATTAGGGCGACCTCTATCAGGTCGAACGTGCCTTCGCGCCGCCGCGCGAACGAGCCCGCGATCACCAGGTGATCCTGCTCGGCCTTGGCGCCGTGCTGCGCCTGCCACAGCGCGAGCTCGCCCGCGAAGCGCTTGTGGAACCGGCGCGCCATGTCCGGGTCCATCACGAAGGGCATGTCGCCGACGTGGCGCAGAACGATCCGCTCCGCGCCGTGCGCCGAGACGATCTCCTTGATCTCACCGACCACCACCATCAGCTCGTCACGTGAGCGATAGACCCGCTCGAGCGCGGCGCGGCGGCGGGCGCGGATGTCCTCTTTCTCCTCCAGCTTGAAGCTCTCGGGCACGAACAGCACGTGGGGCAGGGCCTCCTGCTTCGCCCGGCACGACGCGGCCGCTTCGAGCAGCGCGCGGCGGACCACGAACCAATTGCGCTTGCTCGCCATCTTCGGATGCCAGTGCGTGAGCTCGGCCCGGTCCCACAGGACGTGGAGCAGCCCGCGCATCGAAAGCTTCTGGCCCGACGACTTCACCGTCGGCTTGTCGTTGGTCAGCGCCGCCGGCGCGAGCCGGGCACTCCCGCGCGAGAGTGGGAAGCCGAGCTTGAGGCTGGTCTCGCCGCTTGCCTCGTCGTCGATGATTGCCGCGCCGCGGACCTGGCCCATGCCGGTCAGGTAATCGGGCGCCTCGTAGTGATCGCAGGCGGTCGCATGGCGCGCGCCCGAGCCCGGCCAGCGCGCCAGCACGTAGCGGTCATTACGGTGCGAAATGTAGAGCGGCAGGTCGGTCCCCTTGCGGCATTCGCACAGGACCTGGGCCTTTTGCGCGTAGGCTTTGGCAAGCATCGGCTGAAGTTCATCGCCTTCGGCCACGCTGCGGCCGAGCACACGGTATCGCTGGATCATTGGTCTTTGCTCCAATTTCTCGCGATCGACGCTGCCCGTTCGACCTCTCGCGCATCTCCTTCAGGTTTTCGCGGGCCCCGCATGGGCTCGCTGGGGTCAGTCTATGATCGTCTGGCTGGCGCGGCAAGGCCGCGATGGGAGCCGCTTAGGACGTGTGTAAATCCGGCCAGGCAGCTTGGCTTGCGCCGGGCTGGCTGGCATCACCGTTCGATGACATCTCAGGACCCACAATTTTCCCTATTCGATCTCGACCTCGACCCGGTTGTCGAAGACCGCAAGAGCGCAACCACGCCGACGGGCCGCTTCAGCAACTTCATCGTCTACGTCGACGAAAGCGGGGATCATGGCATGCAGACCGTCGATCCCAACTACCCCTTGTTCGTCCTCGCCTTCTGCGTTTTCTACAAGAAGCACTACAGCGAGAAGGTCGTTCCCGCGCTCGAGAAGTTCAAATTTAACAACTTTGGTCACGACATCGTGATCCTGCACGAGCGCGAGATCCGCAAAGAAACCGGACCCTTCAAGTTCGCCAACCAGGCCGAGAAACTGGGGTTTATCGATGGTCTCAGTGGCATCATCGACAAGTCCAATTTCATTCTGATCAGCTGCGTGATCGATAAGCACCGCCTCGGTGGGCGGGTGGCCGAGCGGGACAATCCCTACCACCTGGCTTTAGGGTTCTGCCTCGAGACACTCTACGAGTTCCTGATCGAGAAGAACCAGGATGCGAAGAAGACCCATGTCGTCTTCGAATGCCGCGGGAAGAAGGAGGACAAGGACCTCGAGCTCGAATTCCGCCGGATCTGCGACGGCGAGAACAAGCTTGGCGCGCCGCTGCCCTTCGAAATCGTGTTCGCCGACAAGAAGGCCAATTCCTCGGGCTTGCAGCTTGCGGACCTCGTCGCTCGGCCGATCGGCATGAGTGTGCTGCGGCCCGACCAGGAGAACCGCGCATTCGAGATGCTCACCCGCAAGTTCTATTGCGACGGCGGGCGCGAGAATGTCGGGACGGGCTATGAAAACTGGGGGCTGAAGATTTTCCCGCCCCAAATAAGCGAAAAGCCCCGATGAAACTCACCGAGGCTATGACGCCGACCGGGAACCCCCAGTCCACTTGCGTCCCCTATATGCGCATTGCCGGCCGATTGACAACGGGAACATTTTGCCAACTGGCGGGTCGCGGGTTGTCGCCGGTCACCATCGGTCATCCGGAATGACCGACGACCTATTTTCTCCGCGCGGCCTTTCGGGGCGAACGCTGACGCGCACCGACCTTGCCCCGCTTGCCGGCGGCACCCCGCAGACCGTGACCGATTGCGATCTCGAGGAGGCCGACCTCTCAGGACTCGATCTCACGGGCTGGCGCTTCGAACGCTGCAATCTGCGCAAGGCCGATTGCAGCGGGACCAAGCTCGAAGGCTCGGTCTGGCAGGGTTGTCGCGCACCTTTCGTGAGCTTTGTCGGTGCCAATCTCAGCGAGGCCGTGTTCTCGGGCGGCGACTTCAACAATTCCGTCTGGCGGCGTGCGATACTGACCTCGGCGAAGTTCGTTGGCATCAAACTCACCGGGGCGGACTTCAGCGAAGCCCGCGCGATGCATGTCCAGTTCGAGGAAGTTCTGCTGGTCAGCGCCAAGCTGCCCGGGTTCTCGTTCCGCAAGGAGGCGCTGCGGCGGGTGGACTTTTCCGGCGCCGACCTGCGCAAGGGTGACTTCCGGATGACGGTATTCGAGGACTGCAGCCTGCGCGAGGCGATGGTCTCGGGCTCGCGTTTCGAAGGCTCGGACCTGCGCGGTGCGGATCTTGGCGGGCTGCGCCTGGTCGATGCAGGGTTGTTCCGCGGGGCGACGATCTCGCGCGAGCAGGCTGGGCAATTGCTTGGGGAGCTTGGGCTCAACGTGCGCTAGGTTTGGGGCAGGGGACTCAGTCCGCCTTGCTCTCGTCCTGCTCGAGGTTCTCGACAACGCCGTCGGCCAGCCCAAGACACAGCGCGGCTTCCTCGCGCGTCAGCACGATCTCGCCCGCAGCCTGATCGGCAAGCTTCCTGCCCAGCACCACCGACACTGCGCGGGCGACCTGCAGTGCGCTCGGCATTTCCCCTCGATCGTCCATCAGTCTGGCTCCTTGGGTCTCGGACACGATTCTGCCTGCGGCAGCGGGTCCAGCGCTTCGCGACCTGTCGGGCATATACCGAACCTGGAGCTGGTTGACGAGGTAAAGGCAGGGGAGGGGCACCCCGGCGCCCGCGTCCCGCGCGGGCTGGGGGCGACCCGCTCTACTCGCTAGGGCGCGCGCCGGCGCTCACGCACCGCCGCCCACCCAAGCTCGCCGGCATGGGATGCCGGCCCTTCGGGTGACGATCGGGGCCAGGGGTGGTGGCGGGAAAGTTGGGGGCATTGGCGCTGCGGCGCACTGCGGCTAGGGTCTGCCTCATGCCCGTCGTCCTCGCTGCCGCCGCCCTTTGCCTTTCGCCTTCGGTCCACGACGGCGACACGATCCGTTGCGGCCGCGAGCGGGTGCGGATCGCCAATATCGATGCGCCCGAACTTCCCGATAGCCCGAAGTGCCAGGACCGGCGGCGGTCTTATGCCTGGTGCGATTTTGCTGCGGGCGAAGCCTCGCGTGTCGCATTGGTCCGGCTGTTGTCGCGGGGCCGGGTGATGATCGAGCGACAAGGGACCGATCCCTATGGGCGAACGCTGGCCACCGTGTCGGTGGGTGGCGTTGACGCTGGCGACTACCTGATCGCGCAGGGGCTCGCGCGTCCCTGGCGTTGAAGGCCCACTTCGAGGGGCGACTGATCGGACCTCCGGGCGCTCTTCACTGGTGCAGCACCCGCGCCTGAGGCCGGGGCAGTTGTGCGGGCGGGTCCAGTTGCGGTGCGCCTCGTTCTGACATTGCCGACGAAGAGGCCGCTCGGCGGCCAGCGGAAGTGTGGTTGGCGCATGCGCACCCGGGGAAAATCCAGGGCAGGGCTGAATGGCGGCCAAGGCTGACGGGTTCAGAGCTTGCTGTCTTTCCGGCATGAATTGACGAAACCGCCCTTCGTTTGCCGATGAACCCTGCGGCGCCAGTCCCTGGCCGCAACCCAAAAGCAGCGGACCGTGAAGCCCTGTGGGCTTGCCGCACCACTCCTCCCTTTTGGGTTTCCCTCACTGCGTTCGGTGCGGGCCCGGGCCTATCGGCGCCGCCTGTCTGGTTCATCGGCGGGCGGTTCCGCCGAATTCAAGACCGGAGAAAGCTCATGAAGAACCTCGTCATCCTGATCGGCCGCATCGCGTCCGCCCCCGAAACCCGCCACGCCGGCGAGACCGCGATCACCTCGTTCACCCTCGTAACCGACCGCCCCAAGCTGGTCGACGGCAAGACGATCAAGAACGAGGCGGGCTACACCGAGACCATCCCCGAGTTCCACCGCATCACCGCCTTCAATGGCCTCGGCACTTCGGTCGCCAAGCACAAGAAGAAGGGCGATCTGGTCGAGGTCCAGGGCCGCCTCCACTACTCGAAGTGGACCGACCGGGAAGGCGTCGAGCGCTACGCGGTCGAGGTCGTCTCCGAGGAAGTCCTCTTCCTCTGAACCGAGCCTGGGAGGCGGCGATGCCGCCTCCCTTCGGGCGTCTCGATCAAAGCCCGATGCGAAAAATTCAACGGCGCGGGCTCTTTTCGCACTTGCAGCATGAACGGATGCGACCCATATCCAGAGTGCCTTTCAGGCATCCTCTCCCAAGACTTTCACGGGGCCGGCAGCAATGCTGGCCCCATTTTTTTGTTCATGGCGCCCGCGAATACCTGCCCATGAACTGGCAATTCCTCGCGGCGCCACATAGGGTCCGGCATCACCAATTCGAGGAAGCGTGACGATCATGGCCGATGAAACCTTGCTGGACCACGTTGCCGACATCGTCTCCGCCCATGTCAGCAACAATTCGGTATCGGCAGCAGACCTTCCGGGCCTGATCCAGTCGGTCTACGCTTCGCTTGCTGCGCTCGGCCAGGCGCCTGAGCCGGTCGACGAAAAGCTGACGCCCGCGGTATCGATCCGCGCGTCGGTCAAGCCTGACGCAGTGACCTGTCTCGACTGCGGTGCGAAGATGAAGATGCTCAAGCGTCACCTCGGCACCGACCACGGCTTGACACCCGCCGAGTACCGCGCGCGTTGGAACCTTCCGGCCGATTATCCGATGGTCGCGCCCGACTACGCCGCGAAGCGCAAGGAACTGGCGGTGCGGATCGGCCTCGGCCGCAAGCCGAAGGCCGCTGTGCCGAACGCGCCCAAGGTCGCCAAGCCGCGCAAGAAGCTCGGTGTCGCGTTCGGATCGGCGGATGCCGCCTGATCCGAGTCCTCATAAGTCATGGATTTAACATAAGAATTATTATCAAGCTACTGAACGCGATCCGGTGGATTCTATCTTGAAGTGCGAAATTCGAGGATTTCTGAGGCCTCAGCCCCACTCGGAGGAACGCATATGGGAGCCCAATATCGCCAGCTTGGACGGGATGATCGCGAGACGATTTCGCGGCTGACAGACGCTCGCATACCTGTGCGCAGGATCGCGGCGCAACTCGGCCGGCATCCGTCCACAATCTACCGCGAGTTACGCCGTAACTTCATGCATGACGAAGAGCCGTTCTTTCGCGGTTACTTTCCGAATGTGGCCCAGAAGTACGCTGCAAACCGTCGGGCGCCTGGTCGCAAACTGGTGCGCGATCCTGAACTGGCAGCCAAGGTGATCGATGGTCTACGAAAGAGTTGGTCGCCGGAGCAGATCGCCGGACGCTTGCGCCACTCGGGCAGTCGGCGGGTCTGCCACGAGACGATCTACCGCTATGTCTATGGCGAAGAAGGCAAGCGCCAAGCGCTCTATCAGCTTTTACCTTGGTCGCGTAGGCGGCGTCGACCGCGCGGCGGCCGCAAGCCACGCGGTCTTCAGATCCCCCACACCAGCTGCATTGGCCAGAGGCCGTCAAGCATCTCGCAAAGAACGGATTTTGGCCATTGGGAGGGCGACCTGGTCATCTTCCGCAAGCAGTTCGGCAAGTCGAATCTGACGTCCATGGTGGAGCGCAAGAGCCGCTTCGTCATGCTCTGGCGCAACCCCAGCCGGACTTCGGCGGGCGTCATGGCTGGCATTGAAGCGAAGCTGGCTCCCCTTCCCTCCGGCCTGCGGCAGAGCATTACCTTTGACCGTGGGACAGAGTTCGCGGCCTACGGCACATTGCGATCCAGGATGGGCATGGACAGCTACTTCTGCGAGCCAAGATCGCCCTGGCAAAAGGGTGGCGTAGAGAACCTCAACGGACGCTTGAGGCGGTTCTTGCCGCTCGATGTCGATATCGCGGCTCTCCCCGTTGACGCGATCGAAGCGGTGTCTGCCAGGCTCAACGACACCCCGCGCAAGTGCCTCGAATACAGGACGCCGCGAGAGGTACTTGCCGAAACCATGGCGGTTCATGGCGCCAAAGATGACGGATCATCCGGGGTGGGGCTCGCCCCACCCCGGATGAAATGGTAACGCTCGACGGATGACGCACTTCAAATGGAACTCACCTCCGGCTGTGGGCAACGCCAAGCAGCAGACTTTCAATCGGAGAACAAGATCGCACGGTAATCCTGCGCGCCATGCAGTATATGGATGATGACGATCTTTTCGACTTCAACCCGATAAAAGATCAGATAATTTCCATGACCGCGCTGTCGTACGCCCTCAGCTTCATAGCGATGAACCAATGGGAAGCGCTGTGGCATTTCGGCAAGGCCAAGGCACTGCTCGCGTAATTCGCGCAAGAAGCTGATCGCACGACCCGGATTATCCCTCGCAATATAGTCGCCAATTGCCTCAAGATCGCATTCGGCTTCCTGGGAAATATGAACGATCATTCGGCCTTGGTGCCCATGGCCCGATATTTCGCCTCAAGGCGATCGAAGACCTCATCTACCGGGATTGTCCTACCACCGTCCGCATCGGCAAGACCGCGAGCGATTGACGCATCAAGCGCAGCCAAGCGGGTTTCGCGATCCTGAATCAGCCGTACGCCTTCGCGCAAAACTTCGCTTTTGGAGTTGTATCGTCCGGTAGCGACGAGACTGGAAACGAAGCTTTCGAGTTGTTGGCCGAGATCCGCACTGATCATAGGGTGCCTCCTTGGTATTACCCATAGCATTTTATCAACAGTTGATAAAGCCGTTTGGTCTATCGCCAATCGCTCCTGCCCGTGGATGAGGTTTCCTGCTGTTCGTTTTGGCGCATTCCTGAGTTCGTGACACATTTTCCATCTTGTGGCATAAGTTCTCTAATATGGCGCGTTGCCCTTGCATCGGCCAGTTGGAGCACTGCCATGACGGTTCAAGTGACGATCACGCCTAACGGCCGAATGAGCCTGCCAGCCGATATCCGCAAGCGGCTCGGCCTGGCCGGTGGCGGTGCCTTGCTCGTCGAGGAAACCGAGGACGGCGTCATCCTGCGAACTGTCGCCCAGTCGATCGCCCACGCTCAGGCACTCGCCAAGAAATACACTGGCGGCAAGCCCGAGGCCTCGGTGGATGCCTTCCTCGCCCGCCGCCGTGAGGAATCGGGCGAATGAGCGAAGTGGTTCTCGATACCTCTGCACTGCTTGCCTTGCTCCAGGACGAGCCAGGTGCCGACAAGGTTGCCAGCGTCATCGCGGAAGCGCGCATGTCCAGCGTCAACTTTGCCGAAGTCGTCAGCCATTTCATCCACGCTGGGATGCCCGCGAGCGAAGTCGATGCGATGCTGAAGCCCTTGCCGATGGCCATCGTCGATGCGGACCACGGCCTTGCAACGATCGCCGGGCGCTTGCGCGCCGCGACGGCCGAAGCCGGCCTGTCGCTCGGCGACCGGTTCTGCCTTGCGCTGGCCCGCCGCGACGGCCTCCCAGCCCTGACTGCCGACAAGCAGTGGCGGACCGTGGCCGATGCCGCCGGTGTCGCCGTTTCCGTGATCCGTTAAGCCATGGCCATATCGAGGGCCTGGTCGGCCCGCTGCGAGGGCTGGACGCCGCAAAGCGAGGACGCGCGCGACGATGGCGACGTCGACTATGCCCGCGTCATCCACTCCGCCTCTTTCCGGCGGCTTCAGGGTAAGACCCAGATCCTCAATCTTGGCGACAGCGATTTCTACCGTACCCGCCTCACCCACTCGCTCGAGGTTGCGCAGATTGCGGGCGGTATCGCGCGCCAGCTTGAGAAGTCCTATCCGGCTCATCCGGCCACGCGGCTTTTGCCCGATCGCGGCACCATCCATTCGATTGGTTGCACACACGACTTCGGCCACCCGCCCTTCGGGCATGGCGGTGAAATCGCGCTCAACTATTGCATGCGCGGTGCTGGCGGCTTCGAAGGGAATGGCCAGACACTGCGCATTCTCGCCCGGCTTGAGAATTTCTCGGCCGGTGCCGGCGCAAACCTCTCGCGCCGCACGATGCTTGGGGTGCTGAAGTACCCCGTCGCATTTGGCCAGGTCGCCAATCCCACGCTTGCCCCTGCCCTGCTCAGCGGCCCGACGACGATCAAAATCCTCGATGGCCGCGCGAGCAAACCACCCAAGTGCTATCTCGAAAGCGAGCAGGACGTGGTCGACTGGATCCTCGCGCCCTTGTCAGCTGCCGACCGCGAGGCCTTTCAGGCTTTCTCGCCGCAGAAAGGCAAGCACGGCAAGCCGCTCCACAAGGCGCTCGATTGTTCAATTATGGATGCCGCTGATGACATTGCCTACGGGGTTCATGACCTTGAAGATGCGATCGCGCTCGATCTCGTCTCCAGGGATGCCTTTGCAGCCGCGCTGCAGGACAATTGCCCTTCGTTTCTCGATGCGCTCAAGGCCAAGTACCCGGATGAAAGCGAGAACGACGTCTTCGCCCAGCTGATCGATGGTCTGTTCGGCGGGGCTGCTTCGCGCAAACGCTTCATCGGCCGCCTGGTCCATCATTTCCTCACCGCGGTCGAGTTCGTCGAGGTCCCGGAGTTTGCCGAGCCGTTCCTGCGCTGGCGCGTGCGCGTTGCCTCGCCTCAGCGAGAATTCCTCGATGTTCTGCAGGACTTCGTCGTGCGCGAAGTGATCACATCGCCCGCCGTCCAGCATCTCGAATTCAAGGGCCAGGGCATGGTCGTGGCCGTGTTCGAGGCGATGCAGGCGGACCCTCAGCGCCTCCTCCCGCGCGACGAATTGGTCAAGTTCGAAGCGGCGGGCGGGAGCTTGCGGATCATCTGCGACTACGTAGCGGCCATGACGGACACGCACCTGCTCAAGACTTACGAGCGCCTGTTTTCCCCGCGCATGGGATCTGTGTTCGATCGGCTGTAGACAATCAAAGGTGATTGTCGATTTCATAATATGTCGGCGCCGAGGACTGGAGTATCGGACTCACGCGACCCGAAGGGCTCGGCATGCAGCGATGCACCGGGTTCTGACTTTACGGCGGCCCGGTTATGCTGGGCCGCCTTTTTTCTGCTTATCATGCCGCCCGTGACACTTTGCCCTCGGACCGACGAAGTGTCACGTTGGATACCATAGTCCGGTATAGTCCCGTCGAACCAGCCATGATGGCGACCGATTGCCCCAACCGATCTCGCCTCCCCGTGCCAGCGCGAAATGCCGGCGCAGGGCGAAGTGTCACCGGCGACAATCGACACGGTCAGGACTTTAGGGGATTCACAGGATTCACCTTTTGTGCTCAATACTGATCCATGCAACCTGAGGCACAAATGGCGAGCGTTGGCGGCATTTACGCCCTTTTGACCGACGTTTCGGCAAGGCCGCGCTATGCCTTCCTCCTGCTACAGCTCGTGGCCGAGCTCGCTGACGAGCGTGGTCATGCCGGTCCTTTTGTCCGTTGCGGCAACGCACAGATGTTGCTGCGTGACTGGTTATCCACCCAGTTGCTGCCCATGAGCGAGCAGAAGCGCCGCAGGGCTCGGCTTCGTTCACGAATCGAGGCGGCCCTCCGGCCCAGCCTGACCGGGGAACGCGACCTCGACGACCCGCGTATCGAGCAGGCTGTCGAGGAACAGGTCCTTGCCGTCGGACGTGCCAATGTCAGCCGGGCTATTTCGGATCTGGTTCGCGCCAAGCTCATGACGCGCCATTACGCAGGTTACGCAACCAACCACCACAACAGAGGCGGGGGACGCCATGTCGTTTATGTGGTGGAACCCTGGGTTCTGCGCCTCTTGCGCAGAACGCCTGAGCCACGCCTACGAGCGAACTCATGTGCGACGGGCCAAGGTGACCTGTTCGCAGCCTGAAACAAAACTCGACGCAGTAATCAGTGGCGACGAATGAAACTCGGTGAGAATTCAGGAGCGGTCGGTCTCCTGCTGGTCCTTCGGGGCGAGGGCCTAATCCGCATCAGTTCTGTTTGCGCGATCCAACAATTCGACGAAGGTGCGAGGCGCCTCTCGGTCGCGCTCGTCCTTGAAGGCGACGTCGAGATCGGGTGCGGCACCCAGCATGTAGAGTAGCGACCACATCGCGAATCTGCGGCCCATGTCGGTTTCCAGACCGATTTCGACCTGCATTCGCTCGATGCCGCCGGCTAGTGCTGCAGGCGAAACCGCTCCGAGATCATCGGTCCCAAAAAAGCGCTGCATCTGGTCATCGAATTCCATTCAAGCCTTGCGTGGCGCCACGACCCCGAGCCATTCTGCAATTGCGGGCCGCACGCCGACAGCGCCTGTGCGCAGATCGTAGAGCTCGCTTTCGCCAAGCTGGACGTGGCAAACGGTGAAGGCTTGTTTGATATCCCTGCTGTTGTCTGTGAAGATCGCGGCATCGGCAACCTTGGATGCTGCCGCAACTGCGCGCTGGGTCTTGGGAAAGCGCTTCAGCAGCCGCTCCATCGGTACGTCATGCCCATGTTTGGCAACGTGCGTTTAAACACGCAGGATCGACAGTTCGGAATTTGTCAGCCCGACGAAGAACAACAGCACGAAATAGCCCGCGCGCTGCATATCCTCGATCAGGTCGATCTTGGAGAGGACCGTCCCGTCGGGTTGCTCCTCCCAATAGGAAAACACGGTCTCCATCGCGAACGGAACCTTGGCCCTCATCGCATCGTCGACTTGCCGGAGCCGTTGTGGCCCGCGAGGACGATCGCCAATGGCTTCTTGGTCTTCTGCTGTGCCGCGAGAATCTCTTCAATGGCCTCTGGAAGACCGGTCAATCGATGACCTCGAACGCACCGTTGATCAGACGCCCTCGATTGATGCGCCCGTTGAGCCGACGAATGAACACGCCAGACTCACCATCGGCGACCGAAAACTGCGGCACATCCTTTTTCGCGCGGATATCGACGCCCGGACGCTCAAGGCGCTTCACGACGCGCTCAAGCGCGGCTGTGCTGCGCTCGACGTTCTTCTTGACCAACCCGGCCGACGGCTTGTTACCGCTGATGGTCACGCTGCCGAACTTCACCTTCGAGCCACGTGCGCCCTTGGTGCGCACGACGACAAACTGACCGTCAGTTCCGGTACGGGAATTGGTGCCTTGCTTCGACAAGTTCTCAAGATAACCTTTCGGGTGAATTCTTGCCACCCCTGACTGCACCGATGGAGCCGCGGCGATGCGCGTTCAATCGAAGCACGACATCCCCCATCCAGCCTGGCATGACTGGTCGGCCTTTGAGCAGCGCCGCTAGATCCTTGTCATCGAGGCGGACTGAGAGATGTGCAATCGCGTTGGCATCCACCTTATTCCGCCCGAGACTGGCCAAAAGCTGGACCACCCCGTTGGCAGCGTCCGAGGCATTGCCCAGGACCGGTGCGCGGCTGTGTTTCAGCGTGACGCTTCGGCCAGCGGCGTTGCGCACGCGGGTTCGTCCTGTTGTCGCGTAGCTCGATCTGGCAGGTACTTGCGTCGATAGGCCAAAACGGTTGGCCGCTGCCGCTGCAGAGGGCGCGAGCCGGTCGCCGCTTTGCGCCGAAACGGCCTGCGCGATCATCTCGGCATCAGGAGTCAGCGCGCCCAGCTTATCGTGCAACTGCGGATAGTCGTAGAGGCCGCGCCCGATCCTGCGGATCTCGCTGGCCTGCGCGAGACGCGACAGCGCCATGTCGACCGAGCCACGCGTGCCGAAGTCGATGAAGTGCTTGGGAGTGAAGACCCACCCCCTCCCTTTCGCGCGAACGCGCTTCATGATTTTGTCAGCCATGGCGGACATGATTCGAGTGCTCCTTTCGTTAGAAAATAGCACATATATTTCTAACAAACCATATCCTCCGGAAGGGCTCCCTGATGACGATCATGATCATCGCCACCGCCTGCACGCCGATCATCAACATTGGGCATTCCAGCGACGGATATGCCTATCATCGGCGGGGTGCCAGCCAACGCCGGTCCGACGAGAAGGAGCGGCCCCGCCAAGATTGTCGCACTCGGTCCCGCGCGCCCTTGCGGGCTGCGCTCCTGCGGGTGCGGCGTTCCGCGCATTGGGCCGCCGGCACTCTCGCCTGCGTCTTCGTCGCCGTCCCGAGCCCGTGCGCTGCACCGGGCCACGGGCCGACTGACGGTCTCCGGCAAGGGGTCCGTCCTTTGTTGCTGGCCGCGCCGGAGCGGCGCAGTCAGGGCGCCCCGCTTCCAACGTGAGTTCTGCCTTGCCGAGGGCGCAATGGCGGGGCGCAGAGGATATGGCGTTTTGCGGTTAACCCCGAACGCCCTTCCCCTTTCAGGCTCAGGGGCTCGGGGGCAAAACCGTAATCTCTCTCTCATCTCGGTGGCTGAGCGAAATCAGCATCGCCATAGCATGACGCCTGGGAGATTGGCGGCAGTCAAGGATCGCGGGCACCCCCCGATTTTGGCCTGCTGCGACTGGCGTCTTGCGAGCAAAAATCGGCTCCCCCCGCGCCCGCTCATCGCGGCGGCAGCGCGTTCGCGCCGCCGTCCCTGACTGCCTGACTCCGGCGTCCCTCCGATGGGCATCTTTCATCAGCGTGATGAGAGACAATTCCTTTTGGAGGCTATCATGACGGACCGTTTCTCGAACTTCGCCGACCTTGCCGAACACTATGCGCGTGAAGTGGCCACGCCCGACTACGCCCGTGCGTTCATGGAGCAGACCGAGTTTGCCAAGCTCTCGATCGAACACGAGCCGAGCAGCAGCGAAATGCCCGATCCCGATACCGCGCAGGCGGCGATCGAGATGATGCTGGCAACGGTCTTCGACCTGTTCCGCGATACCCGGATGGAAGACTTCGCCAGCGAAGTCGCATGGGGCATTGCCAACAGCTTCCATGTCGTCGCCAAGCGGCTCGATGACCGCGAGGATGCCATGGCCAACCGGCTGCAGGAGAAGCTGCGCGAATACGATCCGAGCGAGGTCTATGCGACCGACCTTGAGGATATCACCATGCAGGCGCGCAGCCTTGCCGAATGCCGCGACGCGATGGAGTGCATGCGCGACCATGCGGCCCGCATTTACCTTGTCGAAACCGGCCGCCCCTTCTCGCCGGTGCGTGGGTCGAGGGTATCGTCCAAGACCAACGCCTCGATGATCGAAGCGCGCGACTATCTCGCGGCACAGAAGGCGCAGCGGCGCGAGCAGTTCGCCCCCTCGGGTCCGGTCGTGGTGTTCTCCGGCGGGCAGCAGTTCACCGACATTGCATTGGTGGAAGACTACCTCGATGCGATCCACACCCGGGTGCCGTCGATGGCGCTGGCAACGACCGCGCAAAACAAGGGCGCGGACGTGATCGCAGCAGCATGGGCCTCGCGCCACAATGTGCCGGTGATCCTGTGCAAGCCCGACACCTCGCGGGGACCTTCGGCGCCCTATCAGCGCAATGCGCGCATGCTCGCCTTCAAGCCTGTCGAGGCCGTGGTGTGCAGCGGCGGCGGCATCCAGGCGAACCTCGCCGATCGGCTGCGCGAAGCCCGCATCCCCTTGCACATCGTGCGCGATGCGTCGGCCCAGAACGAGGCTCCGGCGACGCGGGCAAAGGCCCCGGCGCAGGCCGAACGCCCGGCGATGAAGCGCGTCGCCAATGGCGATGATCTCCCGCCGTTCTGAGCGGGGCTGATCCGTTTTCATCGATTAGAAGGGTGTCCGGTCTCCCCCCCGGATGCCCTTCATTTTTGTCGATCGGGACGCGCACAATCATGGCCCGGCTCGCTCGTCTCTTGCCCTCGCCAGTAACGGCCTGGCGGCCTGCTGGCGGGGCGCGAAGCCTTCGCATCGGCCGGGCCGGCAGGAACAGTTCATGGGGCCACCGGGGGGCTGACCAACAGGGTTAAATACTCTCGCAGAATTCCAAGCATGATGGCCGCCATTGGCCCGCGTCAAGAAGGGCGGTTCCCCCAATTTTTACGCCTGAAGAAGGCGAAAAAATCGGCTCCCCCACCCCCGCTGCGCGGCGGGCCGCGGGCGTCCCGTTCCTGACCCGGACCAAGCTCGGCCATCCTTGAGGAGACCTCTTCAATTCCTTTGAAAGGAGGCTCACATGAACGCTCTTACCAAGACCCTCGATATCCCGGCTTTCGACCCCATCAGCTATGACGCCGCAGTTCGCGCCGCCAGCATCCGGGCCCAGCACAGCTTCTTCGACCAGCACGTTATCGAGGACGAGTTCGGCTGCTTCCTCGCCATCGACGAAGGCGATTACAACGCCCTGCCCCAGGACATGATCGACCGGATCGTCCATTCCGTCCCCGGCATGATGGCAGACGACTTCGACGAGGCGAACATCGCCCGGGCCGCAAGCTTCATGAGCGTGGTGATGGATCCCGAATGGGACGCGGATTGCCCGTTCTGAAATGACCATCGGCCGCAGCGCCGGAGGGCTCCGACGAGGGGCTCTCCGGCCCTTTTTTTGTGCGAGTGATAAAACACCGCCGGAGGCCCCCTTGGCTGCCCGCAGGGCGGACAGCAATTCTGGGAGCCCCCGGCGACGCTGGCCTTTTGCAAGGCCGGTTTCAGCTTGCCCGAAGGCGTTTCTCGGCTTCGTCCAAACCGAGCTTTCCGAGAGCGGCGAAGAAGCTTTCGACCCTCTCGAACGGCGCCTTGCCGAGAACCGATTTTTGCATCAGCTCGACGCTGGCCGCCCGCTCGCTGTCGCGCAGTTTCGCCTCGCGTGTTTCCAGCGCTTGACGCTCCTTGGCGATTGCCTGTCTTTCGGCTTCGAGACTTCCTTTCCTGGCCATGATTGTACCTCTTGGGTTGGTGCTGAAACCTCCCACGCGCGAGGATCGTCATCCTGGCCAGCTTGGCAAGCCCCCTGCCCTATCTGTCACGATTGATGCTGTCTCCGAATGCCAATTTGGCAGCGTCGGCGTGCTGCCGAGAGGCCGTGAAATACCCATCCGGATTCGGGCAAAATAACCAAAACCCGCGAGCCATCAAAGCTGCAGGATCAAAGGGAAAAGGTGCAGACCGTACACGGCGGCCCGTAAGGAAGAATGGCGGAAATGCGTGGGTTTACAGGTGATGCGAAGTGATGCGCTTTGTAATACAGCCCGGTGCACCTCGCCGAACCCTCTGAATATCCGGGATTTGGTCGGTATTACAATGTAATACGCGGCCCTCCAGGATGCCTTTGCTTGCCAAGCATTGGGGGATCGCCTAAAACAGGCGTCGCGCAATTCCCACCAGGCCCTTTTCGAAGGGTTTGGTTATGACAGAAACAGTTCTGATTACGGTCCGGCTTCCGCAAGCCCTGGCCGATGCTGCACAGGCTGCGGCAGCTGCAAAACAGGTCTCCCGTTCCAACCTTCTGCGAATCGCGCTCGAGCATTTTCTGGGCGCCGTTTCGGGCACCTCGGAACAGGACCGGCGCCGGCAGTTCTCGTCCGAATATCTGTTCCTCGTTGCCGACCTCATCGTGCAGCGCCAGTACCCCGACGTTCATACCGCGCTGATCACCGAAGCCGAGGCGCGGATGGAGGCGGTCTGTGCCGCGTCCTGACACCTGGTCGGACCGGGCGCGGCCGGGTAAACTCCAGCACCATTCGGCGCGCGGAAACATGCCGCGCAATGCCGGCGACTTCACCCGCGGCTCGCAGCTCATCACGCACGAATTCATGATGTGGTTCGCCTCGGCGAAGATGCCGCTGCTGGTGTGGTTCTTCACCTTCCTGGTGGCGCTTTCGATCGTCCTCGCCCTGCTGCTCGAGAGCCACGAAGTGCAGATGATCCTGATGCGGATCTACGCGACGGGCTGGAGCTTCATGGAGTTCAATCCGCGCAAGATCCTCAACCTCACCCTGCCCTCGGGCCGCGTGATCCCGGCGCCGGTTTCGATGATCGCCAGCCATCCAGACGTGGTCATCGCGTGGAACAAGCTGATGCGGGCAATCTGGGGCTCGGTGTTCATCTCGCTGTTCGTCGCCGTGCCGATCGCGGTGTGGTTCGTCGACTTCTCGAAGCGGCGCGGCAAGTCGATCCTCGAAGAGCGCCACCAGCGCGGCGCGATGCTGGTCGATGGCCCCGAGCTTGGCGCCGTCATCAATGCCCACAATCGCGACATGCTGGACGCGGAAGTCGCCCATCAGCTGCCCGGCAAGACCCTTCAGCAAGTCCTCGCCATGCCGCTTGTCGAGCGCAAGGCGGCGGGCATCCACCACGCTTACTCGATGGCCGGTGTGCCCTTCCCGTGGCGCACCGAGCAGGCCCACACGATCATGATCGGTTCGACCGGAACCGGCAAGACGACCCAGATGCGTGCCCTCATCGCGCAGATGCGTGTGCGGCGCGACCGTGCCGTCGTGTTCGATCTCACCGGGGCCTACGTCGAGGCGTTCTACAACCCCGAGACCGATACCATCCTCAACCCGATGGACGAGCGCTGCCCAAGCTGGTCGGTGTTTGCTGAAGCCAGGAACCACGCTGACTTCACCGGGATCGCCGCCGCTCTGCTTCCCGCCGATGGCGGGGGAGCCGAACCCTTCTGGATGTTGGCCGCGCGCACGCTGTTCGTCGAGACCTGCATCAAGCTCATCAAGCTTGGCGAGGCGACCAACCAGGCGCTTGCGAGCCGGCTGATGATGGCCGACCTCAAGGAAGTCCATAAGCTCCTCGAACACACCGTCGCCGACCCGCTGACCGCGCCTGAAGCAGCCAAGATGGCCGAGTCCATTCGCGCGGTATTCAACACCAACGCGCAGGCCTTGCGGTTCCTGCCCGAAGGCAAGGAGCCGTTCTCGATCAGCGATTGGATCCGCGCCGAGGACAAGCCGGGAGCGATCCTGTTCATCACCTCATCGCACAACGAACTGGTGCTCAACCGGGCGCTGCTGTCGCTCTGGATGAACCTTGCCGTCCATACGCTGATGCGCCTGCCGCGCACCCGGGACTTGCGCACCTGGTTCTTCTTCGACGAGGTCCACGCGCTCCACCGCCTGCCCGCGATCGAGGACGGTTTGCAGACCGCCCGCGGCTTTGGCGGGGCCTTCGTGCTTGGCATCCATTCCTTCGCCAAACTCGCGGAAACCTACGGCAAGGAAGGCGCACAGAACCTTGCCTCGCTTGCGCGCACCAAGCTGATCCTCGCGGCCGCTGATCGCGATACCGCCGAGCACTGCTCGGACTACATCGGTCATCGCGAAGTGCGAATGATGGATGAGGCCTACAGCTACGGATATTCCAACATCCGCGACGCCGCGACGATCACCCCGCGCTCGGAAGTACAGCCGCTCGTTCTGCCCGATGACATCATGAAACTGCCGTCGCTCAGGGGTTTTCTCGTGTTCCCCGAAGGCTTCGATGCTGCCCGGATCAAGCTCACTTACAAGGACTATCCCAAGGTCGCAGAAGGCTATGTTCTGCGCGAGCATGTCGAACCCATCGAGTTCATGCGCGAGACGCAAGCTGACGACGCCGATGAGGCGGGCGGCCGCGAAAACAAGGAAGAGCTCGAACTGGCCCGAGACACAGCGCCCGACGAGGCGCTGAGGCATACCCGTGTGCCGACCCCCAGGCAGGAAGAGCTGAACTTCCCAGTGTCACCGCCGGTCGGCCCGAGCGATCTCCCCGTGTCGAGTTTGGGGCGCTCGATGATTGTCAGTCAGGCGATCGCTGGCAGTCCGTCACAGTCCCAAGCCCGCGAGTCTGAAGCCGGGCCCAAGTCGGTCCAGCAATCGACAAAGAATGCCCCCCAGCGTCAGTCGCAGGCCGCCCGTGAACTTGGCGAAGCGGTCGATGACCGGGGCCGCGATGGCAGAACTCGTGAGGGCGCCAGGGAAGCCGGGTTGGCTAAGGAAGTCGAGCTGGATAGCCCCGCCACCGACGACGGACTGGAGATGTAGCCTATGCACTCCATCGCATCCGTCCGGTCGTCGAGCGGCGCAGCCGACTATTTCGCGAGCGACAACTACTACACGCCTGAGGAGAACGCGGAAGCTGGGGTCTGGGGCGGCGAGGGTGCGCGCGCACTCGGGCTAGAGGGCCAAGTCGAGCGGGATCAGTTCGAGGGCATCCTCAATGGGCGCCTGGCCGATGGGGAGATGATCGGGCAGGTCGAAGGCCGGCGGCTCGGTCTCGATCTCACCTTCTCAATGCCCAAGTCTGCGTCGATCCTGGCGCTCGTCAGCGGCGATCGGCGGATCCTCGATGCCCACCTTGCCGCAGTCAAATCGACCATGTCGCAGCTGGTCGAAAAGCAGTTTGCCGAGAGCCGGAACTACGAGCGCAGCCGTAGCGGCGAGCCCCAGAAGACGGGCAATCTGGTCTATGCCCTGTTCGCCCATGACACGAGCCGCGCGCTCGATCCGCAGGGGCACATCCATGCCGTCGTCGCCAACCTGACCCGCGATCCCAAAGGCACCTGGAAGGCGCTGTGGAATGGCGAAATTTGGAAGAACAACACCACAATCGGCCAGTTCTACCACGCCGCATTCCGCGCCCAGTTGCAGAAGCTCGGCTACGAGACCGATGCCGCCGGCAAGCATGGCTCGTTCGAGATCAAGGGTGTGCCCGCCGAGGTCATCAAGGCCTTCTCGACCCGGGCCAACGAGATCGAGGCCAAGATCGCCGAAACCGGCGCCACCAGCCTCGCGACCAAGAAGCAGATCACGCTCTATACCCGCGATCCCAAACTGGTGCCCGAGGATCGCGGCACGCTTGTTGAAGGCTGGCAGAAACGCGCCGCCGAACTGGGGTTTGATGGCAAGGGCCTGGTGGCCGAAGCCAAGGCACGCGCGGATGTGCAGGCCCGGCCCACGTTTCGGGAAACCGCCACGGCGGCGATCGGCGAAGTCGCCACCCGGATCAATGCGGCGCTGCGCACGCCGAGCCCGCTTGCAGTGAGCGGCGCGGCGGCCCTCTTCCTGCCCGCCGAAACGATCAAGGCCCAGCACGCGACAGCTTCGGCCATCCGCCATCTCTCCGAGCGCGAAGCCGCCTTCTCTCGCCAAGCGATCCTGGCGAGCGCTCTGGGGTTCCAGATCAAGGGGCTCGAGGGTGGCGCGGTGGTCCAGCGCATTGGCGAACTCGTGCGCGATGGCCACCTGATCCCCGGCAGATCCGACCGGCTCGACGGGCACTTCGACCTCGTCACGACGCCGGCGGCATTGGCAATGGAACAGCGGATCCTCGATACGATCGAGAGGGGGCACGGGGCAGGCTGCGTATTCATGCCGCCCGAGGCGGCGATGGCGCGGCTGCAGGAAGCGGCGCGCGAACTGGGGCGCGAGCGCGCCGGGGTCGACACCTGGCAATTGAATGAAGGCCAACTTGCCGCGGGCGTCGCGATCCTCTCCGGCGGCGACCGTTTCCTCAATGTCCAAGGCGTCGCCGGTGCGGGCAAATCGACGCTGCTCGGCGCGCTCGACAAGGTCCTGGACGCGCAAGGGATCAAGCTGGTCGGCCTCGCTTTCCAGAACAAGATGGTCGCCGATCTGCGAGGTGGCGGGGGCCAGGGCATGTCCGCCGACCAGATGCGCGCGGCGGGGATTGAGGCCTATACGATCGCCCGGTTCCTCAGCACCTATGCCTCGGCTGCGGCAGCCGGGTCCGGCGAGCGATTCGAGGCGGCCAAGGCAGCGCTCGCCAACACCGTCATCATCACCGACGAAAGTTCGATGGTCTCCTCGCGCGACATGCTGCGCCTGACGACGCTCGCCGAGCAACTCGACCTCGCCAAGGCGCCGTTCATGGGTGACCGCCAGCAGCTCTCGGCGATCGAGCAGGGCAAGATGTTCGCGGTGTCGCAGGCTTCAGGCCAAGCGACCGTGCGGATGGACGAGAACATTCGCCAGAAAAACTCTCCGCTCCTGCTTGCCGTTGCCGGGCTCTCGAACGAGGGGCACACCGGTCTCGCCCTCGAATTGCTCGCGGCGCACGGCCGGGTTATCGAAGCCGGACCGGACCATGTCGCGCGCGCCGCCGATCTGTGGTTGTCGCTGACGCCCGAGAAGCGCGAGGCGACCGCGATCTTCACCGCCGGGCGCGACGACCGCGCCGAGATCAACACGCGGGTTCAGGTGGGGCTGCTCAAGGAGGGCACCCTCACCGGCGCTGGCGTCGCCCTCACCACCCTGCAGAGCGCCAATGCGACGCGCGAGGAACTGCGCTTCGCCTCTACCTACCGGACAGGCCAGGTTGTCGAAGCGCGGATGGATGTGCGCGAGGTCGGCCTCGGGCGCGGTGAGTATCAGGTGAGCGAGGTGCGCAAGGACGGCAAGGTCGTGCTCGAGCGCGATGGCAAGCGCAAGGTCATCGACCCCGACCGGATCAACCCGGACCACCGCTTCGACCGGCTCGGGCTTTACGAGCAGAAGCAGATAAGGGTTCACGACGGCGAGACCGTGTTCTGGCGCGACAAGGACGCGGGCCGCGACATCGCCAAATCGACCTACGCCACCGTCCTCGAAGCCCGCGCAGAAGGAATCCGCGTGGAGCTCGCCGACAAGCGGCAACTGGTCCTCGCCCCCAGCGATCCGATGCTGCGCCGCCTCGACCTTGGCTATGCGCTCAATGCCCACATGGCGCAGGGGATGACCAAGCCCGAGGCGATCGAGGTTATCTCATCTGCCCAGCGCAATCTCGCGACCCAGCGCACGCAAAATGTCCTCAATACGCGAGCGACCGACGACATGGTGGTCGTCACCAACAACCTCGATTCCCTGAAGCAGCAGCTCGACCGCACCCCCGGCAACAAGACCTCCGCGCTCGAAGTGACCGGCAAGGTCGAGGTGGAACCACGCCATGCCAATCCTATCGATAGCAGGCAAGTGCCCGAACTCAGGATGAGTCCCGAGCTCAAGGCCAAGCTCGATGCGGTGCTGGGACCTGCGCCGCAAGCCCCGGTGCGGCAGCTTCCCGTCCCTGAAAAATCGCTGGGGCTCGACCTGTGAGGGCGCGGTTCACCGTTTCTCCTGAGGCTGCGGCCCGCGTGTTCGACCGCGCCCATGCCACCCTCGTCTGGCTCGCGGTCCTGGTCTTCTTGTCTTCCGAGCCTTCGGTGCGCGGCCTGGCGCTCGCGGCGATGGCCGCGGTCACCCTGGCGTCGAGCATTGTCGCCTGCCTTGCCAAAGCGACCTGCCCCAACCCGTTGTCCCACAATCAGGAGACTGATCATGGCCTATGAGCATGATGAAATCGGCGACTTTGCCAGCGAGCGCGATGCGCAGGACTGGGCCGAACGCAACAACATCGATCCATCAGATCTCCACTTCCGCGCCCGCGGCAAGCGGGGTGTCACCCTGAGCGTGCGCCGGTCGGCGCTCGGGGATTCATCGCAAGCCGACCTCTCGTTCGGTCGCCGGACCGGCTTTTTCTGACAACCAAGGAGACTGAAGATGAAGCCTTGTTTCTGCCTGATCGCGGCCATGCTCGCCGCCGCGGCCACCCCTGCCCTCGCCTCTGAGGCAAGCCTTTCGGCGCCGCCTGCCCCTGCGGCTGCCCAGCGATCGGCCGATCGCCAGGCGATGGGTGAACAGGCTCGCCAAGGTCTGGCCCGGCTGCGCGAGGAACTCGAGGCGCGCAAGCGGGATGCCAAGCAAGCCGCGCCGGACGCCCAAATTGAAGCCAATGGGCTGTGCTCGGACTGCCCTGACAAGGACGCCGAGGTCCATCACCATTCCGTCAGCAAGGAGCGCAAGGCCGACTGCCCCGAGTGCATCGAACCCGCAGTCTACGCCTGACGGGGTGCGGCGCGGTCCGGGCCACCTCCCACCGGACCGCGCCGTTTTCCCGCCGACTATCCCGGCTGTAATTGGGCGGCGAGCCCTGCTAGACGACATGCGTCCATCGCAGCCTGTGCTGGCACATTACTTCCCTTAACTCATTTTGATTTGTCCAATGAACCTTCCTGCGCGCGGCTCGGCCAACACCATTACGGGAACCATTGAAGCGGGCGCGCGGGGACCGATCCTGCGCGATGCGGACGGCGTGGCCTGGCGATTGCATTTTGGCGACGACCCGGTGCCCGATGGTCTCGAGGGACTGGTCAGTGTTCGCGGCAAGATCATTCAGCCCGACCGGATCGATGTCGAGTTCTGCAGGCAATTGGGCCAGATTGAATAAATACGGTCCGCAAAGTCGGCACGTCCGCGCTGGATCCTGGGACGCGTGTGCACAAGTCGAGTATTACGGTTCAGAGGCGGCGAAATTGCTTTCGCTTAGTCAAACGGCTCGCCGTTACAGACACATACCTAACTCGCACCATTTCAGAGCCATTATTCGGCAAATTTAACCTGGTGAAATATTGACAGATTATTGCGTTTGAACAATCGTTTGCGAGGATAAAGGCTTCGGGGGCGGCTTGATGCAAATGCAGCGATTGCTGATCGATCGAAGTACGCTCGACCTGATCACCGCCGATGCCCAGGACTTCCTCAACGTGCTCAATGCCGCCGGGCTCCACCAGGCCTCGGCCATGATGCTAAGCGTGATCGAGCAGTTGCAGGCCGACCGGGCAAACCTGCCGGACGAGCGCGGCAATGCCGTGCAATCCCCCAAGCCAGGCTGAGCCCACCTACTTGAGATTGCCCGCCGGCACGCCGAACGGGATGACCCGGCCGTCGGCTCCGGCTTCACGCGTCCCTTGCCCGTAGGTCCTGCCGTCCAGTTCAAACGTCGGCCCAAACCGGACAATCGTCGCCACATCCGCGGCCTCATGATCCGCAAGGGACTCAATCGCGGCAAGCACGCTTTCGCGCGAAGAATAGATGTCTTCGCGCATCAACAGCCGCGCCATCGACGCTGAACGGTCGCAAATGGCGGCCGCGATCTTCTGGTGCATTCGGAAGGACTCCTCGGCCTCGTCGGCCCGCTGCGACCAGGCAATCCGGCGATGGAGCGCGTTGGGCAGGACCATGCGCGCCATGTCGGGTATCTGCGGAATGCGGGACATGCGCATCACCTCGATGTGGAAGCGCAGGTTCTCGAGGACCACACGTTCAAGCGCTTCGGGATCACCGGGTGGTGGTTCGCGCGCTTCCGCCGAAAGCGCGGTCAGCAATGAAATCTCGGCAGCGGTCGCGCGCTCAGCGGCCCGGAAGGCGGCCAGACCTTCAAAGTTGGCCCGCATCTCGAAGAGATCCTCGACCTCTTCATGGCCCCAAGTGCGCACCACAAACCCACTCCGCCCCTGGCGGGTAAGGTAGCCTTCATGGGCGAGAGCACCCAGCACTTCAGCGACTGCGACCGGACGGCTCGCATAGACTTCGGCCACGTCCGCTTTCGCAATCACCTGTCCGGGCAGATAGCGCGCGGACAGGATCCCGAACCTGATTTCGAGGAACATGAGTTCAGAAAGAGACTGCGCTCTGGTCAATCGACCTCCCTTGTGGGCGAGTTCTTGCCCGCCGCATCATTGCGGTGAACCTAGCACAATTTCGATTTGATTTCCGAATCCGGATGGTTCGGATTATCCGGACTTTGTCATCAGCGGGCTAGTTGGGACATCGGTGGCGAAAACGAAGTTGCCAGACCTGCGAAAGATTGCCTGCCCGGCGAGGCATGTCTTCGCTTTGCTTCGCGAGCCACGCAAGCGGCAGCGCTATGACGACCCCGGACAGCTCCCCGGCTTTCAGGATCTCGCTGCGGACGATGCGTCATGCTTCGTCCAGGAGCTCATCGTCCTCGGCCTGGTTGTTCGCGACCATGGCCGTTTCACCATTGTCGACTGGACGATCGAGCGCATCGTCGAGCATCTGGCGCTCGCCGGGGCCATTCAGGTGCTGGCCGCCTCTGAGGTAGCTGCACTCCACGGCAAGGCCGATTTTTCTTGCCTTGAGGACATCAATGCCGCCCTCAAATCCTACGAGACACAGGCCGATAACCTGCTGCAGGGCGCCTTTCTCGATTACCAATGGCATCTCGAACTCGTCCGCTTGAGCGGCAATCGGGCCGCCTTTGCCACCTACGCCAAGGCCATCCCGCCGGCGGTCTGGATCGCCGGGGCCAACTACTTCCAACTCGACGAGGCACGCAGCTCGCTTATCGAACATGACCGCCTGGTCACATACATGAAGGCCGGTGATACGCTGCGCGCGCGCGATGCCGTGTCGTTTCATGTCGAGGAAGCAGCGGCGCAGATCCGCCGCGCAGGCGCTGCAAGGGTCGAGAGCTATCCCGTAGACAATTGTACGTGAGTTTCGTTTGGACAGAATTGAGCGACGTGGCGAATGAGCCGGCAACATTCGACCACCTTACGCCGTTCCCCCAATCGTTCGCGAGCGACTGCTGCTCGCAACTGCGGTCGTTCGGGTGAAATGAAGCGATCAGGCGGAAGGCGTTAACATTCCAGAGTTTGGCCGCTGGCTGATCGCCCTGCTGATACCTTCAGATCAATCGCGCTGGCGCAGTGAGGTGCCGACCTATTTCAAGGACGCCTGCCAGGTTCCCACACTGTCATGACAAAGCGCACTGGTTCTGTGCCATTGCAAGCATAGGCATGGGGGCAGTCGGTGCGCGCGTGGGCTGATGCACCTTGTGGCAAGATCTCTCCATTCCCTTCAATCTCGACCAGTAGCGAGCCATCGAGCACGTGAAGCAGTTCCTGTGTTCCCGCCGAGTGGCTGTCCCCATCGAAACGCTCTCCGGGGAAAAGTGTCCAGATCCATTGCTCCAGCATGTCGGGCCCATCGGAACCAACCAGCAGAATCGCCGATCCCCCGTTCGGACCGCGCCACAGTTCGCGCGCGCCATCGGGTGGAATGATCTGCAAACGGCTGGGCACTGCTTGCGACAAATCCAGCAAATCAGTGACCGACAGCCGCAATCCGGCAGCCAGACGGCAAAGCGTTGCAATGCTGGGATTGGCTTTGCCCTGTTCGATCGCAACGACCATGCCCTTGCTGATCCCGCACTGGCTGGCGAGCTGGTCGAACGACATGTCGCGCTGACGGCGCAAAGCTGCGATGCGCCCCGCCAATGCCAGATGCATGGCATCGGCAAGATCTCGCCCTTGCGCTTCGAGGCGCTCAGTTGCCTCGGTCATTATATTGACTTTATCGGTCATTGGTTCAAGGTGGCCTTATGCAGGCCAACCGTCAATGGCCTTGGGAGCCGATTACACCATGTTTGTCGAGCCGATCATTGCCGATGCGATATTTGCACTCCGCCCAGATTTCGCGGCGTTGAGCGTCTCCGCCTCGGGCCTTGTCAATCGCCCCACTGCCGAGCCGGTCGCGGTGCCGTGCTCGCTTCCCTGGGCCGAAAGTCACTTTGATGCCTGGCGTCACGCCTATCGTGGATTCGGCGCCAAACCGCAACGCACGCCAAGCTCGGCCGAAGCGCTACGCAACCGGGTGGAGCGCAGCGGCAGCGTTCCGGCCATCAATGCCATCGTCGATCTCTACAACGCGATCAGCCTGCGCCATGCCGTGCCTGTGGGCGGCGAAGATGCCGCGCTTTTTAAGGGGCAGCCACGCCTGATCCGTGCGCTTGGGGGTGAGCCGTTTGATACCATGGCCGATGGCAAGGCCAAGATGGAACAGGTCGATCAAGGCGAAGTGGTCTGGCGCGATGACCTGGGCGTAACTTGTCGCCGCTGGAATTGGCGACAGGGCGTGCGCACGCGGATCAGCGAAAAGACCACCGCCGTCTGGTTCGTGCTCGAACGGCTAGAGCCGATGCCGATCGATGCCCTGCGAGCTGCGGGTCAAGACTTGATCGACGGCTTGCGGCAACTCCATCCAGGCGCAAAGATTGCGCAAGGATTGATCGATCAATCCGGATGGACCGCATTCTGATGGCGTGGATATTCGGGTTACTTGCCGCTCTGGCTTTTGGCGGAGGCGACTTTTTGGGCGGCCTTTCGGCACGGCGCACCACATGGGGGCAGGTTGCGCTTATGTCCCAATTGAGCGGCCTTCTGCCATTGACGGCGATGGCATTTGTTCAAGGTGGCTCCGTTGATCAACATGCATTTGGATGGAGCCTCGGCGCCGGAGTGGGTGAGGCTGCCGGGATCTGCCTTCTCTACAAGGCTCTGGCTGAAGGGCAGATGGCAGTCGTGGCTCCGGTGACCGCATTGCTCGCGATTGCACTTCCTGTTCTGGTAACGATGGCGACAGGTCCCATGCCCGGGCTTCTGGCGCTGGCCGGTATTGCTGCGGCCGTCCCGGCACTCATTTTGATCAGCCGGGAGCCCTCGGCTAGAGAACTGGGTCCGATAGTCTCCAAATCATTGCTTGGCGCTGTCGCCGCAGGGTTTGGCGTCGCCATGTTCATGATCTGCCTTTCGCAAGCCGCTAGCGGGGGAGTGATGCCAGCCCTCATCGCGCGCGGAACTTGTGCGGGAACGACAGCAGCGGTTCTTGCTGCGAGTGGTGCTTTTGCGGGTCAAGGCAGGCTGCGTGGCTGGACCTTGGTGGGGACGTTCATGGCTGGTGTTTGGGACGCCACCGCTACGATCTGCCTGCTGGCGGCGATGCGCCTCGGAAGTCTGGCAAACGCAGCAACGCTCGCCTCTTTATACCCAGCGGTTACCATAATCCTTGCAGCCATCGTGCTGCGCGAACGGCTGTCACCGAGCCAACATTGCGGCCTCGCCATGGCGGGACTTGCCGTCATGGCCATCACCCAATCCACTTGAGGCAGGAGTTCAACCATGCGTCCCGAAACCATTGCCATTCACGCCGGTCAATCGGTCGATCCCGCCAGCGGTGCCATTGCTACACCCATCTGCCTTTCCACTACTTTCGAACGTGCAGGTGATGGTTCTTTTTCCAGTGGCTTCGAATATGGGCGGGACAACAATCCCAACAGACGCAGCCTCGAAACCTGCCTCGCCGTGCTGGAAGGTGGGGCCAGCGCGATCACCTTCGCTTCGGGCATGGCGGCAATCTGCGCTGCCATCGAGAGCCTGCCGAGCGACAAACCGCAACGCTTGGTCCTGCCTGACGACATGTATTTTGGCATTCGTTCGCTGATCGATGAAACAGACATTGGCCGGAGGTTCGCTTGGACTGCGATCGACATGACCGACCTTGCAGCCGTCGAGGCAGCCTGCAGCGAGCCGACCGGCCTGGTCTGGATCGAAACGCCCTCCAATCCGCTCATCAAGGTCGCAGACATTGTTGCTGTCGCGAAAATCGCGCGTCAATCAGGTGCGCTTGTGGCGGTCGACAACACTTGGGCAACCCCACTGCTGCAAAAGCCGCTTGAGCTTGGCGCCGATATCGTGGTGCATTCGCTAACCAAATATGTAGGCGGGCACAGCGATGTGATGATAGGCGCTGTGGTGGTCAAGGCGGATGGCGCACAGGCAGAATCGCTTCGGGCCATCCAGAAGCACAAAGGGTCGATCCCGTCGCCTTTCGACTGCTGGCTTGCGTTGAGAGGGTTGCAGACGCTGCCAGCCCGCATGCGTGTCCATTGCGAGAATGCCCGCGAAATTGCCCAGTATCTGGCTGGCCATGCGAGAATCGACGCGATCTATTATCCTGGGCTCCCCAGCGATCCAGGACATGCCATCGCATCGCGCCAGATGCGCGATTTTGGGGGAATGCTTGCGTTCGTTGTCAAAGGAGGTC
The DNA here is from genome assembly GCF_031846015.1 of Novosphingobium sp. MMS21-SN21R. Taxonomy (GTDB): domain Bacteria; phylum Pseudomonadota; class Alphaproteobacteria; order Sphingomonadales; family Sphingomonadaceae; genus Novosphingobium. Next base: position 101,622 of record NZ_JAVRDU010000004.1, read on the forward strand.
ATGCTGAAGCGATGCAAGTCGCTGCAAACCTGCGTCTGATCACCCGGGCGACGAGTCTGGGTGGCACACATACGTTGATCGAGCACCGGGCGTCCGTCGAAGGACCGAACACGATGGCACCGGAAGGTCTGCTGCGCCTGTCGGTGGGGCTTGAGCACCACGACGACCTGATCGCTGATCTGACATGTGCATTAGACAGCCTGGGTTGAGCGCCTCACACCGACTTCTCGGTGCAATCTGATCGCGGGATTGCAGAGATTTGCGATGCCGTCCCTGAGAAAATCGGGAGAACCGTCCAGTTGCGCTCGCGCCACCGCGGCGTTCAAGCCACGCAAAAAGGCTGTTCCGGGCGTCGGGGAGCAGTTCGAATTGAACAGGCATTGCAGTTTTCTGCTGCATGACAATCGCGCGCGTTCGGATCTGCTCACCGCTGACAAGGTCGCCGATTTTCATCGGCACGAGGTCGCAGCCACGCAGCTTGCTGTCGATGGCGAGGTCGAACAAGGCCCGTTCTCGCAAGCGGCGGCGTTGATTTAGGTAGAATCTGATCTCCCATATTTGATTCGGCTTCAGCGCCCGTTTCGCTCCTACGGTGCGCTCTGCATTCCAGACCTGACGCTTGGCTGATCGAAGCTCGGTTTCGGTTTCGGTCATTTTCATGTTCATTCTCCAAAGGCCTGAATTGGCCATCTGAAGAACGCCTGCCGACCCAGTGTGGAAATGCTGCGAGGCTCCTGCCGACCGGTTGCGGTCGCGGTTCTTGCCCAAGCACGCGTTCGACGAGCGTCGGCTTTTGGTGATGAACCTGCCGCTCAACGCGTCGCAAGGGAACGGCGGCTAAGTCCCACTTCTTGTCATTCGCGACGCTCGGCAGGAGAATAAATTTATGGTCCTTTTCGACGGACGCCATTGACGAAGCGCGCTGCTTGTTGATTAAGCATGACCGCCTAGCCGCCTACATGTAAGGCCGGGGACACGCTGCGTGCGCGGGACGCCGTGTCGTTTCATGCCGAGGAAGCAACGGCGCAGATCCGCCGGGCAGGCGCGGCGCGGATCGAGAGCCATCCGGGCACCTCCAGCTTGGTTCTCAGCGCGTTTGCGCTGCGAGGGGAGTGGGTGCGGCCTTTACGCGGGGGGCTCGACCTGTTCCTGGCACATGATTGAAAATTCAGTCCGTTTGGGGTAGTCATGGCCAGGGCGAGGAGACACTCGATGGATCATGATCGTTTCGGACTGGATGGAATGCCGATCTTCGCCAAAGGGGCGGATGCAGATCCTGTGACTGGCGAACTCCCATCGAGCGTTGGCTCTGGATCGTTCAGCTTAGAACCTAACACGATCGTGTTTTTCGTCCTCGCAATTTCGTTTCTGATCTTCTTCGCCTTTGAGGCTCGGGTATTCGGCTAGCGGGTCAGCTTTTGCGCTTCGCTACGTGCAGGTGGTCTCGAGCTGGTTCGTCCGGGAACCGCTCAAAGTTTACAGCGTATCCGTCGCCAAGCCGTGACCGAACCAGCGAGGCCCAGCGCTCTCCTTGCTCATCGGAGATGTTGTTGCCCCTGAAGTCTAGCGCCCGATCGTCGTAATGGGCTGATCCAGCCATGTGTTGGCTGCTGTCATTGCCGGACGTGACCACCGGGGTTGGCAGGCCGAGTGACCGGGCTTCCTCGGCAACCGCGCCCATCGCCGGAACCAGGTCGCCGTCCATATGGCCAAGCCGCGCGCCGGGTTTGACTTTGATGCCGAGATCGCGCGCAAGGGCTGCGCCGTCGACCGGACCGTCGGGCACCGCGAGCAGCGTGCCCCCTTCCAACGGCGATGGGACAAGCCCTTCTACGCGAGATGAAGTCGGCAATGCCAGCGTCTGCGGCATGCCGAGACCGACATTGGTGCCGAGCGATCCCGATCCGGCAATCCCTGCAACGTCGCTGAGCTCGTTGATCCGGTGCGCCCGCAAGTCACCCATCAAATCGTCCAAGAGGTAGGTGATCGCCTGGTCGCGGCGCGTGACATCCCGATAGTCGAGCCGCGGGTTGGAGAGATCGGGCAAATGCCACTCGGGATGATCGCGTTGGAGCGTTTCGTAGCGGTCCTGGATCAGGTTCGACATGTCGCTCGAGATCTGGAAGCCGTGGCTTTCGGCGTAGCTCGCCTCCGACATCATCCGGCTGCCGATCTCGCGATAGCGGGCAGCGGCCGCACGGCGTTCCTCGGCCTCGGCGACGCGCCAGTCGTTGCCGTCGGTGCTGGTGTGCGAGCGGCTATGGTCGGCGTAGTCCGAGCTCTGGCTGTAGGTGCCGGAAGACTGGATATCGCCACTCGAACCGCTTATGACCACCCGGTCGCTGGTCTCGTCGGACTTGTCGGTGCCGCGCGTGGTTTGGTTCGTTGCGGAACGTTCCGAAGATGCCCGAGAATCCTCGCCCCAGTCTTTTCTACCGTACGCATTGACGCTGAGCGATCCCGAAAGACCTGTCCCCTTCCCACCCTTTGCGTCGGCTCCACCTTCTGTCGCTCCGGGCGTGCCACCACTCAAGCGACCGCCCAGTCCAAGCGAGGATCCAAAGGTTCGGTTCTCGAAGTCCGAGTAGTTGCGGCTATTGCCCTCGCGGAGGATCAGATCGTTGTTGGTGACCTCGCGGGTCGAGCTCCCCTTCGCCCCTTCGACGACCACGTTGCCGCCGACATTGTGGGTATCCGAGGCGCGCGAACCGCTTTCGCGCCGGGCCCCCGTGACATCGTTGATCGCGGTGACAGCATTGCCGAACTGTCCCTTCGAGCTGGTCCAGCTGCTCGAGGTGCCGTTCTCGATCTTATCGGCCTCACTCAAATACCATTGGCCTTGCGATCTGAGATCGGTCGCATAGCCGCTCGTCATGGTGGGTTTGAACGGTAGCTGCGAGATTGCGGCGTTGGTGTCGATGACCGAATGGCCTGAGCCATATTCGTTGAACATGCGCCCATCCGCCTCGCGGAGGCCCGAATGCGCCGCGCCCGACATGAGGTTCGGCGCCTGATTCCACTGCGAGGTCTGGCGGTTCTCGCTATTGAGATTGCCGTAGCTGACATCGCCGTAGGCGTAATTGCCGGTGGTGCGCTCGAGCGCGGCCGCATCCGAACCTGCCTGGACCGGAGCAAGCATCGAACCAAGGTTGTTCGCCACCGACATGGTCCCGCGCATGACCATCAGCGCCAGCATCGGCACCGACAGCATCAGGAACCCCGCCATCGTGGCGACGTCCTGGTTGACCGCATCGATCCCGGCCCAATTGGCGAGGGTCACGCTGCCGCCAGAGACCGCGGCGGTCTGGGAGGCGAGCCGGTCCATGATGAACGAGTGGATGAGAACGTAGATCGGCCCCCAGGCCGCGAGATAGAAGAAGCCCGAGAAGTAGCCCTTAAGGGTCGCGATCCCGGTGCGCGGGAACAGCAGCAATGGAAAAACGATCGGGAAGAGCGCGTAGAACACCACGGTCAGGACCACGCCGAGCACCGGAATCCAGATCAGACCCTGCTCGGCCGCGGTGGTCATTGCGTTGCGGGTCTGGGTATCGGCGCGCTGGAGCGCGAAGGAATCGGCGTCGGCATTGCCGAAGTCGAGCTGGGCGGCTTCGAAGGCATCGACCATGCTCTTCTGCTTGAAGAACTGGTTCCGGGTCATTGCCGTCCCGGTCAGCAATTGCGAGACCACCGGCACGTCATTGGCGAGCTTCGCTCCTGCCGCGGCTTCGGTGAGCTTGGGATACATCGAATGCGCAAACGGCAGCGCATAGGCGTTGATCTGGGCGTCCCACTGATTGTTGAGCAGCGTCCAGGCTTCGGCGCAGGTCTTGCCCTCAATGTCGACAGTGCCGGCGCCGGTATCGGTCAGGTACTTCATGCCGCGGTTGGTCGCGGCGTTGACCCCGAGTTCGGCCCAAAGCTCGGGCGCTTCGCTCAGCAACTTGAGGCTCTTGGTGCCGAGCAGAATGTCGTAATATGCGCACTGTTTGAGATAGCCATCGAGGTTGGCCTTGAACACCGGATCGCGGATCTCGAAGCCGCGCGCCTTGTCCCACATCCGTGCGCCATAAACGAAGCCGCCGGTCGAGTAGTTGAGCGCGGCCGGCATGACGAAGACCGTCTCGGCCGTGCGGGTGAGGTAATCGCTCACCTGGCTGGTGAACGAGGCCATCGCCGCAAGCCCGATGGGGACGTTGGCGACTGTCGCGGGCGCGAGCCCCGCATTCATCCGGTCGGTCACCTTGACCGTCACGGTCGGGACCATCAGTACGGTGTAGATCAGCGTCGACTGGATGAACCAGCGAATCCAGGCCCGCCAGTCGAGGTCCATGGCGGTGATGAGGAGCGCGTAGATCAGCCCGATCACCATGACGACGCGGATCAGTGACTTGAACCCGCCCGAGCCGGTCCAGGCGGCGATCGCGTTGAAGGTGTTGACGAGGTAGTCGCCGCCCCCGACCGTGAAGACATCGAGCATCGCTGTCCCTCGCCTTCTACTGGACCTGGCTGCCAAGCGTGCGCGAGAAGCGCAGTGCGGCCGACATCTGAGGGCTAAGCTGGGTGCGCAGGGTCTTTTCGAGCATCTGCGTGCGCTGGATGAGCGCAAAGGTCTGGTCGAAGCGCTGCGAGGTGCGGGCCGCGATCCCGAGAAAATTGCGCCGGGTCTCGTAAAGTCCCTCGCGCCATTCGCGCAATGAGTCCACATCGGCGCCGTTGAAGTCGGAGCGCGCGTTCACCGCCATATCGATGAAGCGCATGGTCATGGTGGTGACGAGGTCGACCGCGACGATTTCGGAGAGGTCGTTAATCTCCTGCGCGGAGATGCCGAACTCGGCCGCCGCGCTCACCGTGATGATCTTGTAGACCGGGATGCTCGCCATGCCGAGGAGCTGGATTTCGGCAGGGGTCAGCGAGGCGCCGGGATCGCGGACCTTGAGGGCCATGCTCTCGATGAGCGTGCGCACCCGCGCCTTGATCGCCGCATTGGGCCCGATGACCATGTCGGTTTCCGAAGGCGTCATGCACTTGGTCGTATCGCCGCCGCAGCTCCAGTATTTATGCGGCGTCGACGAAGTGCCATCAAGCATGGCGCTGATCAGCGCCGGATCGGCAGGTCCGATGAACTGGACCCGCGGCTTGCCGCCGGTGCCGGCGGGATCGTAGATCACCGTGCCGACCAGCGTCATGAGGAACTCGCGGAACTGGCTGTCGAACCCGCCGTATTTCTTGCCGAGCGCTTCCCAGGTGTAGTTGTTGGGCATCCCGGCCTGTTCCTTCATGTCCGGGTCGGAATTCGCGCCCTTCAGGGCCTCGCGCTGGCCGCCGTTGTTGCATTGCTGACGCGCGCGGGCCCAGTCTGAGACCGCGCCCTGACTGTTGGCGATGGCCTCGCAGATGACTGAACTTGCCGTATCGCTCTTGGGCCACAGGCCGCCGACCAAGGCCTGCGCGGTCTCGCACGAGGAGATGTTCATCTGGTTCATCTGCTGAACCTTCTGCGCGAGCTCATCCATGACCTTGCCAATCTCGGGCGAGATGGTGTCGATCGCGAGCTTGAAGGCGAAGCCGAGCGCATTGTTGGCCGTGGCTTTCAACATCGCAACGAGTTCGGCGGTGTTGATGAACGAGAAGGACCCGGCGAAGAGGTCGATGCCGCCGCACCCGGCCCGCGCGTGGGGCAACTGGATGTTGAAGGGCTGGATGTTCTTCTGCGGAAAGCGCGACCAGACCGAACCCATCGAATAGTAGCCCGCCGACTGACCCTGGTAGGCGCTGGGGCCTGTCACATTGGCCTGCACCCCCATGTCGGACATGAAGCTCTGCATCTCACCCTCGACTCCGGCTGAGGCGGGACTGGGCGAAGCAAGCAGCACGGCGCCGCCGAGCACAGTGCCAAGCACGCGGCGCGAGACCTGCTGGAGGCGTGCGGCGACACGCGGGCGCATTAGTAGTCGCTCCCGGGCTTGACCTGCGTCAGCTGGAAGACGCGGTCCATGATTTCATCCTGGCTGAGGATGCCGTAGCCGATCGGCATCGGCTGCTTGGTCACTGAATCGAAGAGGACCAGGGCTGGCACCTGACGGTCGGTGCCAAGGCCAAGCTTCTCGTACTGGCCGCTGTCGACCATGTAGCCGGAGAAGGTCGCCGAAGGTCCCCCGTCGGTCGAAACCGCGAGCACCGAAAGCCCGTATTTGTCCGAGACGGCTTTGAGGATTGGCGAGAAGATGTCGCAAGCCCCGCAGCTCGAGGCGAAGAAGTAGAACACACCGTAGCGCTGCGAGAGACTGGCCATGACGCGGTCACGGTCGGACTTTCGCTCATCGATCCACGCACGCTTGCCGAGCGTCGAGACAGGGCGCTGCAGCGTGTAGTCGAGCCCCGGATCCTGCCACAGCGCCCGCTGCCAGACGTCGGCAAACATCGAGGAGCGGTCGAGCTGCTCGCGCTGGAAGCGCACATAGGCCGTGACGTTCTCCGGGCTCGGTTCGAGGATGGCGCGCGCCTTCAGTTCCTCAAGCTGCGTGCCGATTGCGGCAAGGCGCTCTCGCGCCGGCGGCTGCGCTGTGGCTGCCTTGCGGGGCTCCTCTTTGGGCTTCTCGCAGTAGAACCAGGTGCCGAGCTTCCGCTCCTTGCAGTACAGCGCGTCCTCGGACTGCCTCACCTCGACGCCGTCACCGTCCGCGGCGTGCAGCGGGGCGGCTGCGACGAGGGTCAGGCTGGAGGCGGCAAGCAGGGCAATGCATTGGCGGTGGTTCATGATCCGCTCCTCTCGAATTCCTTGATCAGTGACATGAAGACAGCGACATCGAGCAGCCGGCGGCCGCCATCGAGCATCCGCACGAGCGCGCTGTAGAAGCCGCGCAGCGCTTCGGTTCCTGTTTCGCTGAGCGTGTAGGTCCCGGCCTCGAGGCTCGCCCAGCCCCGCGCTGAAATGGCCTTGAGCTGGCCGCTCAGCGCGCGGCAGAGAACCGGCCTGTCGAGCCAGGTCGAGACCTCGTCGGCGATCTCGCGCGCCGTCAGGCTGCCGCGGCGGGCGAGCGCCATGCCAATGCAGAATTCGAGCACGGTCATGTCGGTGGCGACGCCCACATCGCTGAGTGAGATGACGTGGGCGCTAGAGTCATGGCTTGTGCGCGGCATAGTAGGCCTCGATCTTTGCCTGGATTTCGATGAGTGTGGCGGCTTCGTCAGGGAGCTTCGCCGCATCGACGAACTCCGCGTAGATTTCCGAGAAATTCATCACCGAGAGGTCGAGCTGCTGGAACTCGAAGATCGTGAACCCATCACACACCGGCGTCTTGGGCGTGCCCCATGTCTTGCCGAGCTGCGGGCGGCCCTGCTCTTGGAGTATCCGGCTGATCTTCGACTGGAAGCAGCAATAGACGTCGCGCTTGGTGAGGCAGATGCCGAGGAAGCTCGACGAGCAGTAGGTGCCGATCTTGTGGCAGAGCCCGGCATCGTCCTTCTGGTCGAGCAGGACCTCTGAGGGGCTGCACAGCAGCGGCGTCAGCAAGGGTACGCCCTTGCCTGAGCAGCAATTGGCAAGGCCGAACACCTTGTGCGCGCAGCTCTCGGCCGTGCCCTTGAACAGGGTCAGCGTGGACTCGTCGAACTCGGAATTGGCCTGGCCCAGCGCATTAAGCGCCACGACCGCGTCCTTGAATTCGTCCGAGGCCTCGCGAGCGATCGGCTCGCAGTCGCCGTTCACGCAGTAGACGTCGTCGCCGCAGATGTACTGTGCGGGCTGCGTCGTCGAGCCCGGGATCGGGCACTTGTAGACCCGCTCGGCCACCTTGCACGAGCCGTCGCCGCTCGGCGGATCGTCGAGGCAGGTCTCGTGGTCGAAAGCGCAGCCCGGCGTCGCATCGAGCTTGCCGCAGTCATTACCGCCGCCGACCACGGTCTGGCACTGGTAGGTCAGGCTAGTCTCCCAGCAGGCCCGCGTGACCGGCACGCCATCGATCAGCCGCGTTTCATTGGGCGCAGTGCAGGTCTCGGAAGCCAGCGTACAGGTGCCGAGATCGACCGAGCAGGCATTGTCGGTCCAAACCTGCGTAAACCACTTTGACACGACGCTTTCGGGGACCATGCTGGCGACATTTGTGCTGCACGAATAGACATCTTCGGGTGCGGCGGGCTCGAGGCAGGTAAGGTAGCCCCCTCCCCCGAATGGATCGCCAATGAAGTCCCAGGTCTTGCAGAGCTGGCGTTCGGGCAACCCTGCCGCGGAGGCGGTGGTGCGGGTGCAGCTCGGCTCCGCCGATATTGCCCCACACTGCTGAAGCCCGCTCACGTATTGCACCGGAAAACCCGTCACCGGATCGAAGGTCAGGGCGTCAGTGATCCCATCATTGTTACAGCGATAGACGTTGCTCACGACCTGGAAGGCATCGGGCGGGGGCGGCTTCGCGACCGTGCCCATCAGGTAGATATTGGAATCCGTAACCGCGCTGTCGCAGTCGTAGTAGTCGACCGTGAGATTGTACTCAGGAACCGGGAAGGTGCCGGTCTGATGGCACAAGGAATTGCCCTCAAGCGCCGCGCAGCCCGGAAATCCTGGGGCTGTGACGCAGAGGTACTGGTAGACCGTCTCGTTCCACGCTGCGACAGTGAGGCTGCGGGTGCAGGTCTTGGGCTGTTCTACGACAGTGGATCCGACATTGCAGGTCCACTCGGCGGTATTGGTCGTCCCGGGACTGGGCGGCAGGGGCACGCAGTTGCCGGTCGAACCGTCCGCGCTCACTCCCTGGAGATAGGCATTGGGATCGTCGGTGACGGTGTTCGCGCGGGTTAGGTCGGCACGGGTGACATCGACAGTTGGCCGCGTGGTCGAATTGGCGGTAAGGTAAGCATCGCTATTGAACCCGGCAGCCGCGCCGTCGGCGTACATGTTGCCTGGATTGTCGTAATACTGGGTGAGTCCGGGATATTCCGCCTGATAGCCCGGTATCTGCCCGGCAGCGCCCGGCGCATCGGTGATGCCCTGGTAGGCGCCGCGCACGCTCGATCCGGTGGAGCGCGCCTCGGCCTTGGCCTCTTCCACAGTCATGGCGGTGGGCGCGGAAGGTGGCGGCGGTGCAGGCGCGGGCACGCCGGGGTCGATCGCGGGGGGAAGTGCGGGCTGAGGTTCGACGAGATCGTCGGGCGGGGGAATGTAGACCTGGCCTCTCGCGCCGGTCGCGGCGATCAGGCTCAGGATTGCCAGTGCGGTGCTTGAACCGCGACGCGTGAGCATCTCAATGGTCCTTCGCCAGTTGGGCAAGCGCGACGCGCGCGACGCCGGCGCCCGGACCTCGGCCACCGGCAAAGCTCTCGAGCGCGAACTCGACCGTGACGTTGCCGGTCAGCCGGTCATGATCGGGCATGGCGCTGATGCAGTCGAGCCCAGCGCACAGCTCGTATTCGCGCCCCGCGGCGACAAAGGTCGGGGCCGCCTCTACCTTGAAGGCACGAAACAGGCGCGGGTCGATGGCGATGTGGGCTTCCTGGCCCTCGTCGGTGACGACGCGCTTCAACCCATCGGCAAAGGCCTTGGTGCTGCCGCCCGGAAATCCGCGGAACACCACGACGCCGCCGGCTTTGCTCGTGTCGGCGATCAGGCGGGTAAGCGAGGCCTGCGGCATCGACAGGGTGGCAAAGACCATGAACATCGGTCCCTCGCCCATCGGCGCGCGGGTATTGGCGGCAGCCCCGGACAGCAGCTCGTCGAAGTCAACCGCGCCATCCGGACCCTTGGGGAGGCTGGCGGGATCGATCGCGGCGACGGCGGCCAGGCCCTTCTCCCGCAGATCTTGAGCCTCGCCGCGGTGCGCCTCGCCCTTGCCGGCAACCGCATCGACAAGCGTCTGGGCATCGGCGGTGGCTTCGCTAGTCCGGTCCTTGATCGCCTTGAGATCGATGCCCTCGATCGTTTGCGCGAGAGCTGCCGAAACCGCGGTGAGCGCGAGGAAGCCCGCGATCGGAGCTATCCGTGCCTTTGACAGGGTGCGCGCGAAGATCATGGGCGTTCTCACAGCATGCAGCAGTTGCGCTTGCGCCAGACGAGGTAGCCAAAGTCCTCGCCCTTGACGGGGTAGCCCTTGCCGGTCTGGGGGATGATGGTGGTCGCGCCGACTGGCGCGCAGGCGTAGCGGCCTTTCACCGTCGAGATCGGATTGGTCATCTGCAGCCGGTATTGCTGCTTGCGCATCACCGGCATCAGGTATTTGTGGCACAGCGCCTTCGACCCCATCGTGCCCCAGGCGAGCGCCTCGCGGTGCATCTTGTAGAGCATGCGCTCAGCAACGAGCCGCGAGGCCTGGATCGGGGTGACGTGCGCGGCGACATGGCCGTTCAACGGGTACATTCCGCCATTGCAGCCCGCGCACCAGAACATCTGATCGATCGGCAGCCGGGCCGTCGCCGCGACGCAGTCGGCGGCGCAGGCCGCGGTCGCGATCGGGTTCGAGAACAGCGCAACTTCCGGGTTGATGATCGAGGTGAGCGCGGAATCCTGCCACAGCGGGTCGATCTCGGTCACATAGGCAACGTCGAAGGTGGTCTGCTCGAAACAAAGGAAATCGGTCAGGATCTCCATCCAGTAAAGCAGTGGGTAGACGTAGTAGTGCGACTGCCACTGCGAGGAGTTCTGCGCCTTGCCGCCGATTTGGCTGCGCCCCTGAACGTGGCCGTTGCCGATGGCGAAACCGGGGTTGAGGCGGATCCCGCCGAGGTTGGGGAAGCACCATGCCTTGTTGGTGACATCGACGAGCCGCACCGGCTCCCAGAAACCCACCGAGATGCCGATGCGCGGGATCGGCGAACCGCAGGCGCACAAGGGAAACGAGGGGTTCTTGGGGTCGGGGCGCGAACCCTTCCAGATCGAGAGCCCGCCGATCGATAGCGGAAACAGGCACGACCAGCACACATCGGTGATCGGATTGATGAACTTGCCGTGGCACGAGACCGTATCGGCCTGGGCCGGCGCGGCTGCGGCAAAGGCGAGCGCGAGGGCGGCGAGGAGACCGCCGATCGTTCGGAAAAGCCGCGTCATGACTGGCCCTCCCCGCTGAAGTGGTCGTCGGCGCGGAGCTTGGCGCGGAAGTAGAACATCCCGTGTACCGGCGCGGCGAGCACCAGCAGCAGGGCGGGCAGCGCGCCCCGTTCGCCCAGCAGCGCTTTGGTGAGCGGCAGCAGCAACACGGCGAGCGCGAGCGCCCAGCAGAGCGCCATCCACCAGCGGCGCATATGGCGCAGGCGCGGGGTCTCCGGGGCGGCCATCGGCGTCTTGAGGAAGGTGATGAGAGCGTGGGTCATGAGGCCTTGCCTCCGCCAATGAGTGCAGGGGCAGGTGCGGACGCCACCGGCGGCAGGGGGAACTCGCTGATCTTGAGATTCGAACCTGCGGCCGAGACTACCGCCGGTGTGTGGCGGATGCCGAACTTGCCCGTGAGCATCCCGCCCTGGTCAAAATAGAAGCGCCGCTGCCAGGGCTTCATCGCGTCGAACGGCGAGCCGGACACGAAGATGATCTTGGCGCGAGCATCGCTCCAGGTCTTGACGGCCCAGGCCAGTTCGGCCGGATTATCGCCGTCGATGAAGACCAGCGCCTGGCTTAGCTGGACCATGTCGAGCGGATTGACCCGGGTGCCGCGCGCGGCGATCAGGTTGCCTTTCGCATCGACGATATCATCCTCGGTGACGATCGAAGGATCGAACAGCCACTCGCGCCTGGCGGTCGCGGAGGTCATGCCATCGACCGGCTTGGGGCGGCGTACGCTGGCGACCGCCTGTTCCTGCATCTGGCGCTGCATCCGCTCGATCCCGCCATTGGCCTCGAGCGTCTTCAGACGCGTCTCGATGGTGGTCAGGAGATCGGTCTCGATGATCGGGAAGGTCTGGCCCATCTGGCCGTAGTCAGCGGCGCGCAAGGCCGAGACGAGCGGCCACCCGGCGAGGAGCGCAGCGCCGCTCGCGGCGAGCAAGGCGGGGCGCGGACTCACAGCAGCGAATCCCCGGTGCCGATGATCCGGCCGCTGCAGACGAAGCCCACATCGGCATATCGGCTGTCGAGCCCGTCCTTGTGCGCAGTACCGAGATAGTAGCAGTGCTCTGGGATGCGCCCGGTCGGCCCCGGCTCCAGCGCTTCGCCGCGCGAGCTGGTCGGCTTGAGGCGCGCGACTTCGGCGCCGTTGATCCGCACTACGTCGCCCTGCCGGCTCACCACATCGCCGGGCATACCATAGACCCGTTTGGCGAAAGGCGGCGAGTGCTGGCCAAAGTGGGCGGTGATGAGCGGAGTCTGCGGCGGCGCAAACACGACAAAGTCGCCGCGCTGGGGCATGCGGTGCTTGTCGATCCAGAACGCCCAGTTGGGCAGCGACTGGGTGGTATTGATGAGCAGTGCGTGCTGGTCGCGCCAGCTTGCCAGCGAAGAACTTGCCGTCAGCGTTGCCGCGAGCGCGCCTATCACCAGCCAGCGCTTGGCATGGTCGGCGCGTGCAGATGAGGGCTGCGCTGGCGCTACAGATTGGACGTCAGTTTCCGGGAGCATTGCCCTGCCCTCCGAACGCGCCTGCTTGCGGCGCGGGCCCTTCCATGGCCGCGCGCATCGCGCCCATCACGTCGGTGCTGGCACCGGCTGTGGCCTGCGGCATCTTGACCCGGTTGTAGACCTCGCGGCGTACCTCGGCGGTGATGTCGGGGACATTGCCGGCAAGCACTGCCTCGCCGACCAGCACGATCTGGCCCGAGGCGCCGCGGCGTTCGAGATTGCGCTGGACCTCGCCCATGAAGGCGCGGGTTTCGCTGGTGACCTGTTCGGGCGGGGTCGCCGAGCGCGCCTGCGCCTGGACATATTCGCCGACGATGCCCGACAACTGGACCTTCGCGATGGCCGGGCGGTCGGGTCCGGCCAGAACGCTCTTGGTGACCCAGGCACCCCACAGCCCTGCGGCGACGAGCGCGGCGACCAGCGCCACCGGGGCAGCACCAAGGCGCGCGCGCGGCGGGGCGGCGGGCGCGGCGGCAATGTCGGCCTCGAACAGCGGGCCAGCGGTTGCGGCCTCGTCTGACACTCGGGCTAAGCGCGGCGTTCTAGCCATGATCGGTCTCCTTCGATGGTTGAATGGCGGGCGCGCCGAGGCCGCGCAGCGAATGGCGGCGAAAGAAGGCGACGCCCGCAAAGAGCGCGGCGCTGGCGAGCCAGAACAACAGGCGGAAGCGGTCCTGCCGCGCGCCGTCGGCGGCGACGTAGCGCGAGGCGAAATTTTCGAGCTGGAGCACGGTAGCCGAGAAGCCAAAGTTGCCGAGCGCCACGAAGAACAGCAGCCACAGCGCGGCAACGCAGGCGAGCGTCACGGCGAGCCAGCCCGTCAGCCGCAGCGCGAAGTAGCAGGTGTCGGCCGCGCGCGAGCGAGAGAGCGATGACGGGAGAGTTGGGGCGACCGGCATCATTCGGCCGCCTCCGCCAGCTCACCCTCGGCAAAGTCCGGCGCGCCGGGTTGCGGGGGCACGAAATCTGGGAAGGCGACCCGCTCGATCGCATCGGGGAGCGCGAGGCCGCCGCGTACTTTGTCCTCGATCTCGGAAAAAACCCGCGGGCTCGAGGAATAGAGCGTCGCCGAATAGGGGTCGAGCACGAGGCGGCCGACGGCCAGGGTCTCGGGGCCCTTGATCAGGACGTCGGAATATTCGGTGCCGTTACGCTTCAGCGAACGCAGCAGGCTTTCAGTGTAGTGATCCATCTCGAAGCGCTGATGTTTGGCGAGGTCGTTGATCGTCTCTTCCTTTTGCTGGAGGACGATCGACCAGTCCGAGTTCTCAAGCGCGGCGAGCGAGCCCTCCGACTTGTAGAAGTCATTGAGTGACTGGGTCGCGGTGATCAGCGAGCCGCCATATTTGCGGCAGGTGCGGGCATAGGTCTCGATCGCCTGGCCCATCTGCCCGCCGCCGAGCAGCTGCCAAGCCTCGTCGATCATGGTGAGCTTGGGCACCGAGCGGTCGAGATCGCGCATCACCCGAAGGGTCAGGAACATGAGCGCGGTCAGCGCGACAGAGCGCAGTTCGGGTTTCGAGGAGAGATCGGAGAGCTCGAACACCGTGAGCCCGGCCGAGAGATCGATCGAACAGGCGCCTTCGAAGAAGCGGCCATAGGTGCCGCCGGTGAGGAACGGCGACATGGCGTCGGCCAGATCGCCGGCATAGGGCGATGGCAGTGCGCGCAGCGCTGCCGCGACATCATCGATCGTGCCCGCGCGCTGCTTGTCGCGCCAGACCGTGCTCACCGCAGAATCAATCAGCCCGCGCTCGGTATCGGACAGCCGATCCTGCTGGCGCGCCATTTGCCCGACGATCGATTTGAGCATGGCGAGGCATTCGACCTCGTAGTCCTCGCCGTCCTCGTCGCTCGCGAGGGCCTCGCCGTCGATCATGTCAAAGGGATTGAGCGAGAAGCCCGAGGAAAGCTTGAACTCGACGAAGGCACCGCCGAAGGCCTTGACCATGTGTTCGAACGAGCGGCCGTCGTCGATCACGATGACCTTGGCCCCCGCCCCCGACATCGCGGCGCAGACGTCCTGCAGGAACACCGACTTGCCCGAACCCGACTTGCCGAACACCGCGACGTTGTGGTTGCCCGCCGCGTTCTGGAACGGCGACCAGAAGAACGGCTGCCCGCGCCGGCCGATCAGCAGGACGTGGGGGATATGCCCTCCGGTGTGCTCGCCCTGAAGCGGCGCAATCGAGGCTGCGGTCGTGGTCAGCATGGTCTTGAAGCGCTTCATGCGCTTGAGGTCAGCTGAGAGCCCGTTGGGCAGTGACAGCGGCATCGCCGCGAGCAGCCCCATGACCTGGAGGTAGCGCTCGTCGATGAGGTCCCACCCGCAGGCCTTGTAGACCGACTTCACCATGCGCTCGTTGATGTCGCCCTTGCCGAGTGGCGAGAGCGCGCCGACGCCGTAATAGACCTGCGCAAGCTTGCGGCCCTGGCGGATCTCGGCCTGCACATATTGCCATTCGTCGCGCTGTTCGGAGAGCTGGGGCAGGAAGCGGGCCGAGCGGCTGTCGGCCAGGCTGGTTGTACGCATGACCTTGAGCCCGGCGCGCGAGGCGACCGCCTCCTCGTCCTGGTAGACCAGCCCGAGCACGGTCATGACGTTGCAGCCAAAGCGCAGCTTGTCGTTGATGACATCGCCGATGATCTTCTGGACGTCCCACGGCGCCCATTGCTTGGGCAGGTTGCGCACCGAGAAGAAGCGCCAGTCAAACTTGTCGGGCACGACCTCGCCGATGACAGGTGCGCCGTCCTGACGCTCGCCAGTCGGGCGGAATCGCTCGGTGTGGAGGACGATCCGGTCGGGAGTGACCTGGGTTTCGAGATCGCGCCGCACGCACTGGACGTTGATCGGATCGAGCTCGGAATAGTGCTCCGGCTTGTCGGCGTTATCGACCGCCGGGCAGAGAAAATCGTCTAGGAAGGCGATCAGTTCGACCGGACTCATGTCGCGAGCCGGGATCGATAGCGCCTGAAGAGTGCCGTGGAGGCTCTCGCGCACCGATACGAGCGTGTCCGCGCCGATTGGGCCGCTCAGCCGAGCACCGATAGAGAGGATCACGCGGGTGTTGCGCAGATAGAACGGCGCATCGCGCGAAATCGACATCCAGGCTGCCCGGCGCAGCCAGCGCGCGCGGTGCATCGCCGCGCGGCCATAGACGCCCTTGGCGACCACACGCGGCATGACCCAATCGGCGATGCGCTCGCCAACCGAGGGGCTTTGCCAGTGGATCAGCTGGATCTCGCAGCCCGAGGGCACGGCGTCGGAAAGGAACTGGGTGAGAAGCTCGCCGCTGCGCTCGTCGGCGCCCATCATCGGGGCCAGCTCGAGAATGAACCCGACCGAGTCCGTATTGATGAACATGCGACTCTTCTTGTCGAAGCTGCGATAGGGCAGCCAGTTCGACAGCATGGGCGCGCCCAGCACCGGGCGCTCCGCCTCGGGATGCGCGCTGTCGCCGAACACCATATCGAGAAACCGGTCCCAGAAGCCGCGCGAGGTCATGCTGTTTTACTCCTCGACCTTGGCCGGAAAGGCGGCGGGTCCATTTGCGGGCTTTGCAGCGACCGGAGCCGGAGTTGGCACCGCTGCCGGCACCACGGTCGGTGCCGTACTCGCGGGTGCCGCCGTGGCGGGAGCGGACCCGACCGGCGCTTTCGCGGTATGAGCGAGGCGCGCCCGCACTTCGGCGCGGATCGCATCAACCGCGTTGCCGGATTTGAGTGCCGCAGCCTTGGCGCGCGCCGCGGCGACAGCTTCCGGGCTTGGCGGTGCAGTCGGCGGTGGATCGGCCGGCGCGGGAACCGGACTGATGGCGCTCTCGCTGACCAGCGCGGACGCGGCGGTCGCCGGGCTATAGGCGGCGCTGGCGAGGGTGACCGCGCGACCTTCGACCTGGTCGCCAAGGTTGGGCTCGCCTGAGGACAGCTGCATCCAGGCGCCATCGTCGACCACCGCGTGAACGATACGTGGCTCGTGAAGATTGCCGCCGCCATCGACGAACGACGGGAAGACCACTTTCAGCACCCGGCGTTCGCGGTGAACCATGCCATTGCCGGCGGCGGCAATCCGACCTGAACCAGTTGGTACGTAGGACGCCGTGATCGCCTTGGCTGCGGTCGGTTGGCGAATGTACGGCCCCGCTGGCGTCATCGGGCGAGCGTTCTGGATCACCGACAGCGCCTGGTCGTCGATCAGGGTCGACGGGGCGCAGGTCCCGCCAGGCGCGCTGCAGGCAAAGCTGCCCTTGATGTTGCCACCGAACAGTGACGTGCAGGCGGCAAGCTGGGTCGCAGCGAGTCCGACCACAGCAATGCGTCCCGCCCGGGCCAGACCGGTCGGGGACCGGCGCTCAGCCAGCATGCCGAGCCGCACGGCAAGCCGCCAGAACGCGAGGCCCGCCGCGAGTGACAGTGCGTCCTCGCCCAGCGCGAGATGGCCCGCCGAGCGAACCCAAACGCGGGAGCGCAGCTTCGCCAGTTCCGATGGGGTGAGCAGCCGACCCTGCGGCAGGGCATAGGCTGCGACAAGGTCGTGCCACAGCAGGATCGCCTCGCGGCGGCTGATTGGGGCTCTTGGTAGCGAGATGGCTCCGCGTGTGCGCCGTGCCACCGCGCGGACGAGCCCTGCGTGCTGTTCAGGGTCAAGCGCGGTCACGACTTGGCGCCTTTCAGCCATTGCTCGAGCACTTCGCGCGGGCGGAAGCCTTCGATCACCGCGCCGTCGGAGCGGACGATGACCGGGGTGCCGGCGAGACCCTGCTCGCGGGCGAAGCGCTCGTTGGCGTCGAGCGGCGAAGTGTCACAGGCACGGGTGTCGGTGATCGGCGCGCCCGCGTAGGCCGATTTGACCGCCTTGCGCCGATCGCGCGCGCAGAACACCTGATTGGCAAGATCGCGGCTACCGAGCACCGAGATCGGCCGCTCGATCACGCGCACGTTCATGCTTTCGAGCACGCCCGACAGCGCCCGGCAGTAGCCGCAGCGAAAATCGCTGAACACGGTGACGGTCGGCCCCGAACTTGCTCCCCAGACAATGCCGCCCGCCTCGGGCAGTGCGGCGAGCGACATCATCCGGGGGGCACCGCTCGCCGCCGGCGTGCTGACGCCGCGGCGGGGGGTCTCGACTTCCTGCGCTTCCTGCTTACTGCCCGCCGCGCCGCCGACGAGGAGGTCGGGGTTGACCTCGAGCAGCCGAACGGCGGTCAGGTCCTGGCGGGTCTGCATGTCATATACGCGCCCGATCAGCAGGTAGCGCGCGGTCTTGTCGACGTAGAACAGCTGCGATCCGGCAGTGACTTCGCAAACCCCGTCGACGAGCTGGCAGTTGACTCGCGAAACCTGGGTGCGCGGCAGGCGTGTCTTCAGGAGCGCAGCGACGGCCTGGTCGGCCTCGCTCGGCGAGTGGACGCCGTTCGGTGCCGTGCCCTCGGCGCCAGCAGCGCTGGAATTGGCCCAGACCAGCGAGCCGCCGCTGCCGAGCACGATCGCGGCCAGCGGCATCAGCACATGGCCAAGGCGGGACCTGCCAAAGTTCAGGGATTTCAGCTTCATTGCACCCTCCTCATCCGTTGATGAACACGCCTTCGAGAAACACGATTTCTACATCGATCCCGGTCGGCATCTCGATCACGGGCTGGTACTGCTCGGCCCGCTCGATCAGGTATTTGCTGACCATGTCGCCCGAGGTAGCGATGCCTTCTCCGAGACCGCCTTCGAGGATGTCGCCGGTGCCAAGCTTCTGGCGCTGGCCATTGACGTTGACGTTTGTCCCGGTGAGCGTCGTATTGGTGTTGGCGGAAAAGCCGCGTCCGAACCCGCCGGCGAGCCCGGCAAGGAAGGCCTGACCGATCAGTGATCCCTCGCGGCTCACAACCCGGCCCCGCACCCCGGTCTTGCCGCCGAACGCGATGAAGCCCTTCACATCCGAGACCGCGTAGCGCCCATTGGGCTGCGGGCAGGTCATGCGCTGCAGCTTGACGTAAACCTTCTCGCTCGAGAGATCGCCGCGCGCCGCACCGTTGACGAGGCAGCCCGCGATATTGGTCGTGAGCAGCCGCCCGTTGTCATATACCGAGCGTGCGGGACCTGTGATGCGAAGCACGACCGGCAACGGATCGGTCTGGCTCTGGACCCCGGCGGCGGCATCGACCCCGACAATGACCTTGGCGACCGCGATCGAATTGGGCGGCAGGTAATTGGCGCTGTCGGTGAAGACGGTGTTGCTCTTGGGAACGGGACTGCCGGTGCCGGTGGTGCCTTCGCCAAACGAGACCAGGCTGACCTCGCTGCCGCGCCCTCCGGGCACACCGGCTGCCGCCATCGCTGCCTGTCCGGCCGGCGTGCCGGGCGCCTGGTAGCTGGGGGGACTGGTCCGCCCATAGAGCGCGTTGGGTCCGACTGAGGTGGCGCCGGGGCCAACAACGGGCTGGCCCATGATCGGCGACTGTCGGGCGGCAGCAAGCGCGGCCTTCAGCTGCTCGTTCTCGTTCTGGTAAGCCGTGAGCACCCGTTCGGTATCGGGTGAAATCCCTGCTCCCCCGGTGCTGCCCCCACCTTGCGCCTGGCTTTGGGCGAGCTGCGCT
Source organism: Novosphingobium sp. MMS21-SN21R (assembly GCF_031846015.1). Taxonomy (GTDB): domain Bacteria; phylum Pseudomonadota; class Alphaproteobacteria; order Sphingomonadales; family Sphingomonadaceae; genus Novosphingobium. The sequence continues at coordinate 120,738 of NZ_JAVRDU010000004.1, forward strand.
TCCAGCTGGTCTGCGCGCTGTGCGCGGGCGGCGAGCGCGCGCATGTTGTTGTCCATCGACATCATCTGGGCCTCGGACTGGGCGCGCCATTCCTTCTCGGCCATGTTCTTGTTGACCATCTCGTCCACCGAAACGTCTGCGACCTGGCGTTTGACGTTGCCGTCGCTGCTCTTGTTCTCGCCGGCGAAGATCCACGACGAGCCGATGATCAGCGCAGCGAGCCCGCCGGCGCCGAGAAGCAGCATCTGCTTCCTCTTGACCGCTTCGTTGGCGACGATCGCATCGCCAAGCGGCGAAGCATCACTGCTGCCGGGATCGCCGGCCGGACCGTCGAGCGACTTGGGGCCTTTGCGGAACGGGTTCTTCCAGTCCATCACTGACCTCCATTCGATTGGATGAGGTAGACGGCCGCCGACTTGCCGGGCGCGAGCTCGCTCACCGGAGTCATGAAGGCGACGCTGCCGCGCGCTGCGAGCAGGTTCTCGTCGAGCGGCAGAGGCTCTTTTCCAGTGTTGCGAACCTTGAGGATCAAGCCCTTCAAATCCGCGCCGCGGTATTCGCCGACCTGCTGAACCTCGAGCTTGCCGACCGCGACCGGCTCGAGCACGCTCTGGCGTATCTCAAATCCCTCGATGGGTTCACTTCGGTACATGGCTTGGGCAAGCCGCACGGCTGTGTCCTCGGGTGAGGAGCGCACTTCCCAGTCGCGCGCCGCTTCGGCCTTGACCGCGGTGTTGGTCACAAACACCTGCTCGGCGTCGCTTCCCCGCACCTGGCACAGAAACTTGTAGACGAACCCCTTCCGGGTGGTGCCGAAGAAAGAGAGGTTCGGCTTAGTGAAGCCGTCGGGCACCGAGATGTAGATGTCCCCGCGCACCGGCTCGTTGACGATCTTGAAGTCCTCTGCCGGATTGCCAGTGCTGATCTTGGAGACCGAGGAAAATTGGTCGCCGGCAAGGCTGATCCTGGTCAGGTCCTTGGCCGAGGCGACGCAGGCGACCGTGCCGTTGTCGGCAGCCGGGATGCTCTGGTCAGCCATGGCGGGGCTTGCCGCCAGACAAAGCGCGCCAAAGCAGATCAGCACTGCGCCCACGGGACGACCTGCAATCGCTACGGGCCGACCGGCCAGAACTGTTCCGGCGCCTATCGCGCCCCATGCGAGCTCAGCCATCACTAGTCTCCCCCGTCGGTGCTATTGTTGGTGCCGGCGCTCGCGATAACTTTGCCCGCGGCGTCCTTTGTGATGCGCCCGAACCCGGCGAGCTTCAGGCTGACACCCGAGTAGCTCCACACGTAGCGGAAGGTCCGGGCCTCGGAGGTGACCTCCTTCGAGCCGACCACCGTGTGCAGCACGCCGTTCACCTCGCTGGTCAGCGCATCGGGATCGACCGACAGGTTTTCGATCGTGAAGAACTGCGAGACGTTCGAGCCATTCTGCTCGTTGAAGATCTTCATCAGCTCGGCCTTCATCCGGCCGTGGGTTCTGGGATCGGTGATTTCCAGAATCGAATCCATCCAGTATTGGAGGTTGGAGGGCGAACGATTGAGCGTCAGCAGCGCGGCATCGCGCGTGACCAGCTCGAGATAGTCCTTGTCGATATGGCTCGAGGACAGCGTCAGTGGCTTCGCCAACACCGGCTGCAGCACGACCTCGCGGTCGCGGCGCGCGGCGGTCAGCGTCAGCACGACGCTCAAGGCGAACAGGCCTGTCGCGGTGATGGCCAAGAGGTTGCGCTGCTTCAAGAGCCGCTGCGCCTGGCCGTGAGAGATCGAGAGGTCCATGTCAGTGCCGTCCTCAGCCCGCCATCAGGCGAAGATGGGAGGGCGGCGTCGCTCTCAGCCCCATGAACGCACCCGGCAGGTACCAGTAGGCTGAATGGATGATCCACGAGACGGCACGTCCCGCCTTCAACTTGCGCAATCCCCACCAGGCCAGCACGCTAGAAATCAGACCGATGAAAATATGTTGAGACAGGATGCCCCACGCGAACGGAATGATAATCGCGAGGAACTCATCGAGCGTCCAAAACCCGATCAGCTCCGGATCATCGAGATGCGCGGGAACCGTGTAGCGATTCATGAGTGGCGCCACCCTCCGAGGTGTCCGACCGGATGTATCCGGACGGAACGGGGTTAAAGGTCAGATCGTCGCGGTGACCGCAGCGGTGACGATGGGCACGCCCGTGCCGGCGCCGACGCCGACCCCGACGGGAATGGCGACCTGGCCGAGGCTAAAGCGGCCAGAGGCAAGGCCGACGATGCCGCCCGCAAGGCTCAGCACGGTGATGATCTTGCCGCCCGAGCCTTCGAGGAAGCCGGTGAACGAAGTGAGCGCGGTGTTGAAGGTCGTGTCGGCGCCCGCCATCGCGACTTCGCTGCCGACCAGGCTTGCGACCGCGACCACCGCGGCCCCTTGGATGAGGCTTGCGCCCTTCCCTTTCATCGTGAGTTTCATGTTGCCATGTCCTTTTCCAAACACCGTGATTGTCACGGCCTTCAGAATGAACAGATCAGCGCTGGCGGGAGCAATTAAGGGACGGTTTAGGCAGGCAAACGAATCGGATCATTTCCGAAATGCGGAACCGAACAGGCCAGTTATTTCCCGATAAGGGAAATGCGGTTGCCGTTTCGGGAACCGTGTTTCCCTATGCGGGTAATCTCGATTTCCGCTGCGGTAACAACGATTTCCCGAAAAGGAATTGAACGCAGCGAATCGCGTCCAGCATCCCGGATTCGCCAAATTCACAATTTTGGGCCATTGTGCCCGCCGACACATGCCCTGGATAACCCGTCAATGGCCGCAGGAACGCGCAACGTCCGCCTATTCGTGAGCGAGCAGTGCTTTGACCTGCTTGTGGATGCGATGGCCGCGCTTTCCAAGCAAACCCGCCGGTTTCAGACGATGCGTATGACCGTTCAAGCTGCGTGCTCAAGGCTCAAATCCCACGGGATTTCTAGGATTGAGCTTGAAGAGTTCCTCGCCGATTACCCCATCGAAGGCGATATTCGAATCCATCTCGAGGTCACCCCCGAGTGGTCAGTCGACTACGATATGATGCGAGCCAAGGTGAAGAATATCAGCGAGAAATCTGGATCAGATAAGGCTCTGGTACCCTTCGCAGTTTACCTCGCGGTGAAGCACAATCTTCTATAGGTAATTTCCGCAGACGAATTCCACGCCTCTTAAGACTCTTGACAGCTTATGCCATCCCATAGAGGTTTTGTCATGGGAGGGATGGAACATGCCTCACAGGAACTTGACGCCTGAGACGGTCTTCAAGCCAAGCAGCCCGCCGGGCAGTGAACCCGTTTTCGCTTTTGCTAGGCCCAGCCCGGGTGGGTGCGAACAAGATCAATACAAGCAGCTTATCAATGCCGAGCTAGCGCGCCAGGGCATACTCCCTGCGCACCTCGCCGATCGAATGCGCCTCTCGCGTACAAAGCTTCACAAGATCCTGAAGCAGACCAATCCGCTTACAGACGACCTGCGCGACCGTATTTTCGACGAACTGGGCATGGACCACGTACGCGCCAAGATCAGCGTTGCTCTGCTCCATGACCCCCAGGCCTATGCGGAGCAATCGGTATTCCTGGCGACAGAGAGCCTCAAGAGCTTCTACCTTGAGGTGCTCACCTGCCGGCGCGGCTCTATCGAGGTGGAACTACGTCCGGCTGTCATTCACGAAGCCGCGCGCCGAGCATACGACTTGCTCCTTTCGCACCAGGAGCGGGTCATGCAGAACAGCCAGACCCTGCAGGCCTGACGGCGCGCGCATGGATGCCGAGAACATCGCAGCGTGGACCCATCTCTATGCCGCGGTTGGACTGCTCGCTGCGATCTGCTCGGGGTGTGCGCTACTCAAGACAATCTATGACATCCGAACAGGTATGATCGAGCCGCCGAGAGGTTCGGCGCTTCGGTGGTTGTTATGGTTTCCGAAGGTTTGGCTGCATTTCCAGCTGAGCTATCTGTGCGGGTTTCCAAGCATTTTGGCCATCGCTATCCTCTATGCGCATTATATCGGATTTGCCGCATTTATGCCTTCGTAAGTTATGAGATCCACCTCGCGGTAGCCTGAGGCTCGTACTGCGATGTCGGCCGCTGCAGCCCTTGCAGCAACGGCCGGATCTGGGCTCCCAAGTTTAGTAAGTCGGACCCAGTTGGTTGTGATGGCCTTCACGTAATTTCGGGTTTCCGAAATTGCAGGTATGCTGCCCAGCGAAAGGGAGCGCCGTTCGGGCCCAGCATTGTACGCAGCTAAAGCCAGATCAACGCGCCCAAAGCGGTCAAGTTGCTGTCGAAGATACCGTGCTCCTGCCCTCATGTTGGCAAGTGCGTCCCAAGGGTTTTTGAGCTCTAGATTTCTCGCTGTCCCCGGCATGACCTGCATCATCCCCATCGCCCCGGCCCCGCTTAGTGCCCAAGCCTTATATCCTGACTCCTGGGCGATGACTGCGTCCAGCAGACCTTCAGGAAGGCCGTTTTCGCAAGCGATCGCGGACATTGCTGAAAAATAGGCTACTCGTCTGTTCTCCACCTCGGGAGCTAGCCACCAGGTTGGGCGATACCCATTCTGAGGGCACAACATAGGTGTGGAAGGCGCTGAAATTCCCTGAAGTGTCAGTTCGAAAACGTCAGAGAGGCGGTTCCCGCCAGTAGCGTAAGTTCCCTGGCTGATCCCGGGCGCATCGCCCGACTCAACCAACTGAGGTGGTGCCGGTTTTTCGGACAGGGTGTTAAGCTACTCCCGACCTGATGGATTGGTACGGGAATGAAGACGACGAGGAAGCGCTACAGCGCGGATTTCAAGGCCAAGGTTGCGCTGGAGGCGATCCGTCGACCTGACGCTTGCGGAACTGGCGGCCAAGCATGGCGTCCACCACACGATGATCGCGGCTTGGAAGCGCCAGGCTATCGACGGGATGGCGAGCACGTTCTCCGGGGCCGGCGATGCGGCCAGGACTGCCAGCGATAACGAGATGGAGAAGCTGCACGCCAAGATCGGGCAACTGGTCGTGGAGCGGGATTTTTTAGCGAAAGCCTTCGGTCGATGAGCGTGGACCGGAGGCGGGCGATAGTTGAACCTGCTCACCACCGCCTGTCGATCACGGCGCAATGCAGTCTGCTGCGGATCAGCCGCTCGTCCTATTACTATGCACCGGTGCCGGAGACCGACGAGACGCAGGCGGTGATGACGGTGATCGACGCGACCTTCCTGGACTGCCCGTGGTATGGCAGCCGCCAGATGGCGCGGCACCTGCGCCGTGCGGGTCACGAGGTCGGTCGTCGCCGTGCCCGGCGCCTGATGGCAAAGATGGACCTGACGCCGATCTACCAGCGACCGCGCACGAGCGAGCCGCACCCGCAGCACCGGGTCTACCCGTACCTGCTGCGCAAGCTGGTGATCGACCGGCCCAACCACGTGTGGTGCGCTGATGTGACCTACATCCCGATGCGCCGGGGCTTTTTGTACCTGGTGGCGATCATGGACTGGGCAACCCGCAAGGTGCTGGCCTGGCGGCTGTCGAATACGATGGACGCGGGCTTCTGCGTCGCGGCACTGGAGGAGGCGCTGGCCCGCTACGGCAAGCCCGAGATCTTCAACACCGACCAGGGCAGCCAGTTCACGTCGCAGGCCTTCACCAGCGTGCTGCGCGAGGCCGAGGTGCGCATCAGCATGGACGGCCGGGGGCGCTGGATGGACAACGTCTTCATCGAGCGCCTCTGGCGATCCCTGAAATACGAGTGCGTCTATCTCCACGCCTTCGAGACCGGTTCGGAGCTGCGGGCTGGCCTTGGCCGGTGGATCACCTATTACAATACCCAGCGTCCACACTCGGGCCTGGCCGGGAGAACCCCGGTCGAGGCCTATCGGCGGATCGGGCAATCAGATCATGGGGGGCATGCCCCCCAAGATCTGATGATCAAACAGGCGGCATAACGACAACCGGGATTAGCTTAATTTAGCCGCCAAACTGTCCAAGAAGGCGGGTGTTGATGGCGGAGTAAAATGCCCCAGAAGTGACATTTGAAAATTCCCCACTTCTTCTCGTTGACCCTGTCCGGGGCGCGCCCCGGACAGGGTCAAATTCCAAAAATCCGGCATAGTTCTCCTGGTGGGAGGCGGTGCTGCGATGAAGAAGCTTGGAGATCTGATGATGATCCTGGATTTGCACCGCCAAGGCGTGAAGATCGCCGCCATCGCCCGGCAAGTCGGCATCGACCGCAAGACAGTCCGCAAGTATATCGGCCGCGGCATCGAGGTGCCGACCTATGGCCCTCGCCAACCTCGGGAACGCTTGCTCGATCCCTACATGGATTATCTGCGCGCGCGTCTGGAAGCCTACCCCGGGTTGAGCGCACAGCGTCTAGCGCGCGAGCTTGGCGAACGTGGCTATGCCGGTGGTTACAGCACGGTGCGCGACATGGTGCGCACGCTGCGACCAGCTGGCGGAGGCAAGCCCTATGCCGTGCGCTTCGAGACACCCGCCGGCCAGCAAGCCCAAGTCGACTTCGCACAATTCCGCGTTCGTTTCGCCGACGCGCCCGATCAGGTGCAGATCGTCTGGCTGTTCTCCATGGTCCTGGGCTTCTCCAGGCTGATCTGGGGTCGGTTCGTCATGCGCCAGACGATGCCGAGTGTGCTGGCATGTCATCGCGCCGCGTTCGAGGCGATCGGCGGGGTGCCGCGCGAGATCCTGTACGATCGCATGAAGACTGCCGTCATCGGTGAGGGTGAGGATGGCCGCGTCGTCTACAATCGAACCCTGGGCGAGTTCGCCAAGCATTACGGCTTCCTGCCGAAGGCTTGCCGTGCCTATCGGCCTGAGACCAAGGGCAAGGTCGAACGGCCGTTCCGTTACATCCGCGAGGACTTCTTCCTCGGTGGCACCTTCCGTGACCTGGGCGATCTGAACGCGCAGTTCGACCGCTGGCTTAGCACCGTTGCCAATCCCCGCCTGCACGCATCGACCGGGCGTGTCGTCAATGAGGCCTTTGCCGAGGAACGGCCCGCGCTTCAGCCATTGCCCCTGGTGCCGTTCGGCGCCGTCCTTAAGCTGGAGCGTCGGATCAGCCATGAAGGAATGGTCAGTGTCGGCGGCAACTATTACTCGGTCCCCGACGCAACCCGGCGCCGGGTGGTCGAAGTGCACAGCCTCGCCGACGAAATCCGGATCTTCGAGGATGATTGCCTGATCGCGTGTCACCCCTTGCTGGAAGGGCGGCGGCAGCGTTCGCTGCTTGATGGACACCGGCGCTATCAGCGCCGGAATGACGATCTGCCGTTACCGCACGGATTTACCGGCCAGCAAGTCGCGCGCCGCTCTCTCGACATCTACGCCGCCATCGGCCAGCAACTGGCGGGAGCAAGAGCATGAACTCTCTGCTGCCGGACCCGTCAGCCTCCCTGCTCGATCGCATCAAATGCAGCATGGTCGGCCTCAAGATGCCGCGCGCGATCGAGGTTGTCGATGACTGCGTATCCCGGCTCGACCGCGGCGAGATCACGGCCCTCGAGGCGGTGGAGCAGCTGTTGCTCGAGGAGCTGACCTTCCGCGAGGAGCGCCGCATCCGCGCGGCACTGCGCATGGGCCGGGTCAACACCGTGAAGACGCTGGCAGGATACGACTTCTCGTTCCAACCCTCGCTCGACAAGGCCAGGATCATGGCGCTTGCCGAGTTGAACTTCGTCGCTCGCGCCGAGGTGGTCCATCTGCTCGGCCCGCCCGGCACCGGTAAAAGCCATCTCGCCAGTGCGCTTGGCCTGGAAGCCGTCAGGGCAGGCAAGAGCGTCAGCTTCATCACCCTTGCCGATCTGATCGGCGCTCTCGCGAAGGCTGAACGCGAAGGCACATTGCGGGAGCGGCTTCGCTTCTATTGCCGGCCATCGCTCCTGATCGTCGACGAAATCGGATACCTCCCGGTCATACCCGGCGGCGGCAACCTGTTCTTCCAATTGGTCAACGCCCGCTACGAAAAGGGCGCGATGATCCTGACCTCGAACCGCGGCTTTGCCGAGTGGGGCGACATCTTCGGGAGCCCCGTAGTAGCGACGGCCTTGCTCGATCGTCTGCTGCACCACGCCATCGTCATCCAGATCGATGGCTCAAGCTACCGTCTGCGTCGCCATGCCGATCTCCTGCCTGAGCACATCAGGGCAAACGCGCCAATTACTCCGCCCGCACTGATCGAACCACGTCGCCGCGGGCGCCCACTCAAAAATGGAGGCTCGCCACCAACCACCTGACTGCCCAAAACCTGGAGTGGGGAATTTTACTTTGCCACTTCCGGGGATTTTTACAGTGCCGTTGACAGCGGGACCACCTCAGGCACCGTTGCGACATCGGTCATGCTGCGCAAGCTCTCTGCCTATCGCCGTCAGAACAAACTTGATCTTGCTCTTCGCGAGTTGGGCCGCATCGAACGAACCTTGTTTACGCTCGACTGGCTTGAGCAACCCGAATTGCGACGATCCTGCCAAACTGGACTGAATAAGGGAGAGGCTCGGCACGCAATGGCGGACGCGATCTACACGAACCGACAGGGCCGCTTCACCGACCGCACCCTCGAGAACCAGCAATATCGCGCCTCTGGCCTCGACCTGCTCATCGCCGCCATTGCTTACTGGAACACGCTCTATCTCGAGCGTGCAGCGGATCACCTCCGAAGTTCCGGCTTCCAGATCGACAACGCCTTGCTGGTACACGTATCCCCAGTGGGTTGGTCGCACATCGGGCTGACGGGTGACTACCTGTGGGAAGATGCGACGATCAACCGCGCCGAACGATACCTTCCGCTTCACGATCCAAGCTCCCGGATGAGGCTGGTCGCGTAGCTAATGTTCTTGCTATGTTCGACTTAGCGTTGTCTGGCGAACAAAACTTGAGGTGAGGCCTAACAGCGTCCATAAACATCGATATCTATCCATAGCGTATCGCAACCGTGCAATAGGCTTCGTGGCCAGATGCCGGCTGACGAGCAATCGCCATCATCCAAGGCGCCAGTGAAGTGCTGTTGCGCTGGGGCAAGAGGTGGGCGTGCAATCAGCACGCGTGAGCAACCTTTTAACGCGATGACCACACTTTGACCGCCCACGAGAGGCGCGATTATGCGTATGATCAGTATCTCTGCAACCTGTACTCACCACTCAAAATGCTGCCCAGCCAGTCTAGTTCACCAGCTCTCGGCTAACCAAATTCGGTTGACTCGGGTCCACCACAAAGTTAGACCGAGATTCGATACGCATCGGATAGAAAAGCGGCTTTTGCAGTCTGCCGTCAGGCTGGCATGTACCGTAAACAATTCGTGCTCGGGGGAGTTTTGGATGACGCGTGAGGTGCACGAAAAGACAGTTAAGCTCCCGAACGGGCTGGTGATCAATTATTTCGAGTGGCCGGGCAAAGGGCCCAAATTGCTCCTCCTGCATCCGACAACGGGTTACGGCAGGATCTGGGAATGGCTCGCCGACGCTCTGGGAGATCAATTCCATATCTTTGCCCACGATCAGCGCGGACATGGGCGTTCGGGGCGTCCTGACGGGTCTTATTCGGCGGAGGAATATGCCGACGATGCCGCTCTGTTCATGGAGGCTGTCGGCATTGATCGTGCCATCGTGTTCGGCCATTCGCTTGGATCGAGAGTTGGCCAGGCGCTGGCCGGGCTTTATCCCGAGCGCGTCGAACTGCTGCTGCTGACAGCCACCCATCGCAGCAATTTTTACGGCACCCGCGAAGAAGCAAAGTCCGTCCTAATCACGGCGGCAAACAACCTGGAGCATCCTGAGCGATTTCCGTCAAAAGCGGACGCCATTGCCTATATGCGGGCGCGATGGCCGTGGAGCCCGGACCCCGATCATGCGCTTGAACACAGGATCGCACACAATTTTGACCACGGCGTCGACGGTTCCGTATCGGCGCGTTACGATATCGTGCGCGTATCGCAGGGATTGATGCACCTCAGCGACAATATGCGGCCGCATGCAGCGGCGGTAAAGTGCCCTGTGGTCATCCTTCGCGCTGCGTCCGGCAAGCTTTCGGCGGAAGAGGCTGCAGACCTGTCCCGGTTCTGGCGGGATGCTCGCGTCGTGGACGTCGAGGGAACTTATGCAGTACAACTGGAAAATCCGAAGGGCGTCGCAGAGGTCATACTGGCGCTGACAAGCGAAAAGCGTTGAACGCTTTCGGGCGCTTCGCTCTTTTGGGGAAGGATAATTCGATATGGCAGTAAATTTGCAGCATCCGAACCGTCTGTTCATCGGCGGTGAATGGGTTGAGCCGCTTGATGGCAAGTCAATCGTCGTCGTATCTCCCGACACCGAAGAGGCTGTGTTTGAGGTGGCCGGTGCCGGACCGCGCGACATGGACCGTGCTGTATCGGCTGCGCGTGATGCCTTCGACAACGGGTCATGGTGCGACCTCTCGCCCGAAAGCCGCATCGCTGCAGTTGAGAAGCTGGCCGACGCATTGGACCGGCGTTCCGGTGAAATCGCAGAGGCCTGGTCGCTTCAGGTTGGTGCACTTGCATTTCTCGCGCCGATTTTCGCGGGAATAGGCACGCAAAATCTGCGTGATGCCGTCCTGCACGGGCGGGCCTTCAAGTTTGAGCAGCAAGTTTCGAGCCCGATGGCTTCCGATGCCCGTATTGTGCATGAACCGGTCGGCGTTGTTGCGGCAATTACGCCGTGGAATGTGCCGTATATGCTGATGACGAACAAGTTGGGCCCGGCGTTGGTTGCCGGATGCACCATTGTGATGAAGCCATCGCCTGAGACGCCGATCGAAGCGTATATCATCGCCGAGTGCGCGCAGGAGGCCGGCATTCCGGCAGGTGTCATCAACCTTGTCCCTGCCGACCGCGAGGCAGCCGATCATCTCATGCGAAATCCGCAGATCGACAAGGTCGCGTTCACAGGATCAACTGCAGTAGGCAAACAGATTGCCCAGGTCTGTGCCGAGCAGGTGCGTCGCTGCAGTCTCGAACTTGGCGGCAAGTCGGCGGCCATCGTTCTTGACGACATGAGCGACGAGGACGTTGCGCGAATCCTGACAGGCGCCATTACGACATTGAGCGGACAAGTCTGCGCAATGCTCAGTCGCGCCCTCGTTCCCCGCCACCGTTATGACGGCATCGCCAACGCGATTGCCGACGCAATGAAGCAGGTGAAAATCGGCCATTCGGACGATCCTGTCGCGCAGATGGGGCCGCTCGCGACACGGCGCCAACTCGGACGCGTCCAGCGCTATGTGGAAATCGGAATTGCCGAGGGGGCCACGTTGATGGCCGGCGGGAAGTCCCCTTCCCAGCCAAACCAGGGCGTATTCTTCGAGCCAACCCTGTTCACCGGTGTGACCAACGATATGACCATTGCCCGCGAAGAAATCTTCGGGCCGGTTCTTTGCCTGATTGCCTACGACAGCGTTGAACAGGCCATCCAGATCGCTAACGATTCTGCTTACGGCCTGAATTCCTCGGTCCTGACCAACGATGCGGAAGCGGCTGCCAGGATTGGCCGCAAGATGCGTGCCGGGACTTTCGCTCAGAACGGATTGCGAAGCGACTTTTCGCTCCCGATGGGCGGGTTCAAACAATCCGGCATCGGCCGCGAAGGCGGCGAGCAAGGCCTTCGCGGCTATCTCGAGAGCAAGTCCATGTTGCTAGATACCAGCAACTGAACCATGTCCGGGGCTTATCAGCCTCGACCAGAAACGGCCTCTCGGCTGACAAGATCGGATCCCTATCATGCAGAAATTGGTGGTTTTCTACCCTCCGCAGCCTGAAATGGCGGCCTTCAAGGCCTATTATGTCAACAACCACTTGCCATTGGCTCGCAAGATTCCGGGGCTGCAGGCGATGCGCCATTCCTTTGACATCACAACTTTGGCCGGCGACGTTCAATACGCTTGCATCTTCGAGGCAGAATTTGCGGATGGCCCAGCGCTGGGTGCCGGAATGGGCTCTCCCGAAGGACAGGCGGTTGCCGCTGATGTGGCAAATTTTGCGCAAGTGCCGCCTACCCTCATCCATTATCACATCGACGAACAGCCCGCCTGAACGGACGCAGCCCTGACGTTGTGCAACGCCATCAGGCAGGCAGCGCACATTCGTCGCATTGGTTGATGGGCGGATTTCTGGCCGTCTGAATTTGTTTGCCAGTCCCAGGAGGCAGCGCGTTTTGGCAGGCAGTCGTGGGCGTTTCGCGCGCCCATGCTGAAACATCGGCTGAGCGGCCGGGTGCATTACTGTGTGAAACCTGTGTTCGGGTGCGACAATCGGACGCCATCAACTTCAGGAGCTCTCATGAACGCTGTGCTGATGCAGAAAAAGGACGCAGACTCCGGTTCGGGCAAAGCAGGTTTCCGCAAGACTCTGAGCGCGCTGACAGCACTTCGGAATGGCTTCTCTCAGTCCGGCCGCAAGCTCCTCAGGCATGTTCTGCCGATGCTTGACCGAGATAACCCTGCCAGACCGGTGAGCAACAGCAGCACGGTCCGAGAGCTGGCAGCGGCCTTGCTGTCGACGCGCGGCGAAGCTGCCGGCGTTGCGATAGCGACCGACTTGCTTAACCTTTATGCGCAGCTTGATGCCGGAGACAGACTGAAATTTTTCGAGATGCTCGCCAGCGATTTCGATCCCGACGAACGTGCGCTTGTGGCGTCGTGGGAAAAATTCCGCTCTGAAGGTCCGACCGCTCTGCCCCAACTTTTCAACGTAGTGGAAGCACCCCGGCAGGAACTGTTTCGCCGCCTGAACCTTGCGCCCGGCGGCACCGCAGCTTTGGTGAGAATGCGCGAGGACCTTCTGGCCCTAAAGCGCGATCTTGTTTCGCTGGAACGGGTCGATTTCGATCTGAAGCATCTTTTGCAATCCTGGTTCAATCGCGGGTTTCTGAAGATGCAGTCCATCGACTGGTCTTCACCAGCCAGTTTGCTGGAACTCCTGATCCGCTATGAGGCGGTGCACGACATCACGAGTTGGTCAGACTTGCGTCGGCGGCTGGCACCAACCGACCGGCGCTGTTTTGCGTTCTTTCATCCGGTCATGCCCGATGAGCCACTGATTTTTGTCGAAGTCGGGTTAACAATAGGCATCCCTGACAATATTCAGGATATGCTTGCCGCCGATCGCGTGCCAATCGAGCCAGCTTTGGCAACCACCGCGACTTTCTATTCGATCAACAATTGTCAGCGCGGCTTGGCGGGCATTTCGTTCGGTCATTTCCTGATCAAGCAGGTTGCAGCCGATCTGAAGCGCGAGCTGCCGGGACTTGATTGTTTCGTCACGTTATCCCCGTTACCCGGCTTGATGAAATGGTTGCGAGAGACGGAAAAACCCGAACATGATCAGGCGCTTGTCGAAGCCTTGGGTACTCCGGAAGGTTTCGCCGCACTTGACAAGGGTTCCGCTCAATCTTTCCTCTTGCAGCATGCGGTCACCTATTTGACGCAAACGCGGGATGCCGTAGGCAAGCCTCGCGATCCCGTCGCCCGGTTCCACCTGGGAAATGGCGCGCGGCTTGAACGCCTGAACTGGGCAGCCGACACATCAATCAACGGACTACGCCAGAGTGGTGGGATCATGGTTAATTATCTCTACGACCTGGCACATCTAGAAGAGAACCACGAAGCTTTCGTGGAACAGGGCCAAGTCGTGACTGGGGAGCCGTTCGACACGTTGCTCAACGCGACTGTTCGCCAATCCGCAAAAGGACAGATTTGATGGCCAATCTCTATTCCCGGCTGGAAAGCGGGTTCCCCCAAGGCGCAGCGGCAATTTTCGCGACGACCGGCGACGGCGTCGCGCTGACTTACCAAGGGGTCAGGGACCAGTCTGCTCGCTATGCCAACCTGCTGCAATCGCTTGGCGTCGAGCCGGGTGATCGTGTCGCGGTTCAGGCTTCCAAAAGCCTGGATATGCTCATGTTATATCTGGGCTGCCTTCGTTCAGGTGCGATCTTCCTCCCGCTCAATCCTGCATACACCGCTGGGGAACTGGGCTATTTCCTCAAGGACGCAAATCCGCGCCTGTTCGTATGTGCCCCGTCAAGTGAACAAGACGTTCGCCCGCTCGCAGTCGCTGCCGGCGTTGAACACGTTATGACGCTTGGCGGCAATGGCGCAGGCACGCTGGTAGACTCTGTCTCCGCACATTCAGCTGAGTTCGACACTGTCCACGTTGAAAACGACGCGATCGCAGCAATCCTTTATACATCGGGTACGACCGGACGATCCAAGGGAGCGATGCTGAGCCACGACAATCTGGCATCAAACTGCTTCACCCTGAAGAATTACTGGCGCTTCAACGCTGATGACGTCCTGCTTCACGCCCTGCCCATTTTCCATACGCATGGCCTTTTCGTTGCAACGAATGTCCTGATGGCTGCAGGCGCACAGATGATATTTCTGCAGACGTTCGATGTGGATCAGGTTATCACTGCGCTTCCGCGGGCGACCGTGATGATGGGCGTTCCGACGTTCTACATCCGTCTGCTGAACGACAGCCGATTCGACCGTGATCTTGTTGCCCATATCCGCCTATTCGTTTCGGGATCTGCACCACTTTCGGCCGATATACATCGTGCCTTTCGCGAACACACAGGACAGGTCATCCTTGAACGCTACGGCATGACCGAGACAAATATGAACACGTCGAACCCCTACGAAGGCGAGCGCCGGCCAGGCACTGTCGGCTTGCCGCTGCCCGGCGTTTCCGTCCGCATTGCCGATCCGGAGTCCGGAACTGTGCTCCCGCAAGGCGAAGTAGGCGTCATCGAGATTCAGGGGCCGAATGTTTTCAAGGGCTACTGGAACATGCCGGAAAAGACGGCGGCCGAATTTCGAAACGGATACTTCATTTCCGGAGATCTGGGCCTGATCGACGCCGACGGATATGTCGCGATCGTCGGAAGAGCCAAGGATCTGATTATTTCCGGCGGCTACAATATCTACCCTGCCGAAGTGGAAGCGGCACTCGATGAGATTCCCCAAATCCGGGAATCGGCGGTCATCGGGGTATCGCATCCAGACATGGGCGAAGGTGTTGTAGGCGTTGTTGTTGCGAACCAGGCCGGCTTTGTCGACGAAGCGGTAATCAAGGCCGAGTTGCAGGACCAGCTTGCCCGATTCAAGCAGCCGCGGCGAATATTTTTCGTCGACGAACTGCCAAAGAACGCAATGGGAAAAGTGCAGAAAAACCTGTTGCGCGAGACCTACGAGAATGTGTTCCAGTCGCCAAGTCATTGATCCGGACTTCAATTCGCGCAGGCCCGAACCCGCCCGGACGTACCGTAACAGGGCGTCCGGGCAGCAATGATTCCGCGGAACACCTTACCCGCGAATACTCGCGCTGTTTTCAGACATCGCCGCCTGCCAGAACCTGTCTACCAAACCATCTGCTTGACCGCGGTCACCTGCCTGGCGTGATTATAATTCACATGATAAGCATGTTGCATTGCTTATCATGTTAAGCTAAATCCATCGGGTGACGGGCAGGCGGTGGTGACTTGCGCCAGGGACGAGGATTCAAGGGATGGCCAGCAAGCGGACGCTCGCACTTGAAGCGATTGGCAGGATGAATGGCGTAAGCCATGGCGGAGCGCTGGGCCATTTTTTTGGCGGCACTGCAGTGGCCGGACAAGGCGACCTTTTCGAAGTCCTTGATCCGTCGACCGGGTCTGTCTTGGGCAAGGCCGCCGATGCGACCGACGCAGAACTCGACGCTGCGGTGACAAGCGCCGCAGATGTATTTGGCGACTGGAGCCGGACAGCACCCCAGATCCGCCGACAGATCCTCAACAAGGTGGCAGACCTCATCGTCGCCCGCGCAGATGAAATCGCAGCAGTAGAGTGTCTGGACTCAGGTCAGTGCTGGCGCTTCATGTCAAAGGCGGCGTTGCGCGGCGCTGAAAACTTCCGGTTCTTTGCCGATCGTGCGCCGTCCGCAGCCGATGGACTGGCGTTGCCCAGTGCCGACCATGTCAATTACACCACGCGCAAGGCTATCGGACCAGTCGCAGTCATCACGCCGTGGAATACGCCCTTCATGCTATCGACATGGAAGATTGCGCCTGCATTGGCGGCAGGATGCACAGTCGTTCACAAGCCTGCAGAATGGTCTCCTTATTCCGCAAGACTGCTGGTTGAGATTGCGCACGAAGCGGGCCTGCCGGCGGGGGTCTTCAACGCCATAAACGGCCTCGGCGAAACTACAGGCAAGCGCCTCACAGAGCATCCAGCCATCAAGGCAGTCGCTTTCGTCGGCGAAACGTCGACCGGTTCAGCCATCATGCGGCAGGGTGCGCAAACACTCAAGCGCGTGCATTTTGAACTTGGCGGCAAAAATCCCGTAATCGTATTTGCTGATGCCGATCTTGAACTGGCTGTAGATGCCGCAGTGTTCATGATCTACTCGCTCAATGGCCAGCGCTGCACATCGTCCTCGCGATTGCTGGTTCAACGATCGATCTATGACACTTTTGTCGAAAAAGTCGCAGCGCGGGCCCGCAATCTCAAGGTCGGCGATCCGCTTGACCCCGAGACGGAAGTCGGCCCGCTTATCCACCCGCGTCACTTTGCCAAGGTCCAGTGCTACATGGATATTGCCCGCTCGGACGGCGCGCAAATCGCGGCAGGTGGAGCGCCGGTGGCAGATACCACAGGCTTTTTCTTTCAGCCGACGCTGTTCACTGGTGCCGAGCAATCGATGCGGATTGCGCAGGAAGAAATCTTTGGCCCGGTGCTGACCGCAATTCCGTTCGACGATGAGACAGACGCTATCGCTAAGGCAAATGACGTCGAGTACGGCCTCGCCGGTTACGTCTGGACAAGCGACGTGGGCCGAGCGCTCCGTGTTTCCGATGCGCTGGACGTGGGCATGGTGTGGGTAAACAGCGAAAATGTCCGCCACTTGCCGACACCTTTCGGCGGCATAAAGTCTAGCGGGATTGGCCGGGACGGGGGCGACTGGAGCTTCGATTTCTACATGGAAACGAAGAACGTAGCGCTGGCGCGTGGCACACACAAAATCCAGCGGCTGGGGGCTTGAATGGCCAAGGTGGCGATAAATGCAGGTTTGCGCGGTTCAGGTTTCCGCTTCGGGCGCTGCAAGACTCCCACCGTCAATCACCGGCGCGAAAGGTTCGAGCGCGACCACAAGCGCCTGGATCTCGTCACGCAACCGGTCCAACCGTTCAACGCCAAAGGCGCCTTCGTAAGCAGCCAGAAGAACCGCAGTATTGGCCGCAGTTCGGGTGATCTGGCTCTCTCCTTCAATGGTGAGCCGGATAACGCTGCGGCGCTTGTCGTCGCGGTCCGTATCCTTGGCAAGCAGCCCGCGCCCGATCAGATCGCGCACGATCCGCGTAACGCTTGGCGGATGGAGCAGGGCGAGCCGGGCGATGGAACCGGCATCCAGCGGGCCGGAGTGCGACAGGACGCGCAGCACACGCCACTGCTGGTCGGTAAACCCTGCTTCGCGAAGGTGTTCGCGCAGCGGGGCCATTACCGCCTCGCGCGCTGCCAGCAGGACACCCGCCAACGATTGTGGGTATGGCGGAAGGATTGTCGGTTCATCAATGGGCCGTGCCATGCGCCAGCCATGGCATATCCGTCCGCACTTGACAAACTTATCATGTTAATTTTCGCTTGAAGCAAGCGTCTGGAAAGGTGCGGTTCAAGATGATCGCGGGGAATATTTACGGCGTGGTGTTGAATGATGCCGCCGAACAAAAACGCCTCGGCGTCACACTACGTGAAAAGCCTTACGGTGCGCCACCTGTTGCCCCGGTCATTTATCAACGGCCGCTGACGAGCATCGCACGAGGGCCTGTCAAAGTCCCTGAAGGCGGCCTGGTAGCGGCGACGACGGTGGCTTTGCTGGTCGCGCGCAACGCCTGCAGGGTGCAATCTGCAGAAGCGGGTGCTTGCATCGGCGCAGCCTCGCTCGCCGTCGATCTGTTCGTACCGACGTCAAGCTATTACCGCCCGGCAATCGCCAATCGCAATTCCGACGGCTACTTGGTGCTGGGCGATTTTGCCGAATTGGCAATGCCCAAGGCGATCACGCTCAGCCTTGACGGGGAACTTGTACATGAATGGTCGACTGATCGTTTGATCCGCAGTGCAACCCGGTTGATAGCTGACCTTTCGCAATACATGACGCTCTGGGCAGGTGATGTCCTGCTTATCGGCCTGCCGGGCGACGCGCCGGTCATAACCGCAGGGCAGACCATTTCAGTTTTCGGCAGGCCCCTCCCCCAGATCAATACCGCGACGACCGGAGAAGCACCATGAAGCGCGCGCGCATCTACCACCGCGGGCGGGAAATCTGGACGCATCTCACTGACGACGACAGCGCTTTGGTGCTGCCGGACGGCGCGCGGCTGCCGGTGAATGATGCGCAATGGCTGCCACCAGTCCAGCGGGGCGCAGCGGTCTACGCCCTCGGGCTGAACTATGCAGACCACAACAAGGAACTCGGTTTTGCTCCGAAGCTCGAAACGCCACTTGTGTTCATGAAAGGCGACAACTGTTTTGTTGGCCATCTGGGCGATACGCCGCGTCCCGCCGATGGCAACCAGATGCACCCGGAATGCGAACTGGTTGCGGTAATCGGGCGCCCTTCACGCAATGTGAAGCCTGAAGACGCGCTGGCCTGCGTCAGCGGCTACACCATCGCCAATGATTATGCGATCCGCGAATATCTCGAGAACTATTATCGGCCGAACGCCCGAGTAAAAAACCGGGACGCTACAACGCCAATCGGGCCGTGGATTGTCGATGCCGCCGATGTTCCAGACCCGCAGGCGCTGCGCCTCAGCACGCGTGTCAACGGGGCGCTGGTTCAGGAGGGAACGACTGCCGACATGATCCTGTCGGTTGCCGGTCTCGTATCCTATCTGTCGAGCGTGACGACATTGATGCCCGGCGATCTCATCCTCACCGGGACGCCGCAGGGTGTCCATTTCTGCGCTGCCGGTGACAGGGTGGAGAGTGAGATCGAGGGCATCGGCCTGCTAATCAACCAGCTGGTGCCCGCATGAGCCTCTACCATTTGTCCAAGCTGATCTACGTCCTCAACAAGGCTGACGACGCCAAACGCCAATGGCGCGGATCGCCCGAGAAACTCGCCGACCGGTTTGCACTCGATCCCGAAGAACGCGATGCCGTGCTCAACCACGATATTGGTTTGATTTATGTTCTGGGCGTCAACGGACAATTGCTGATGCACTTCGCGGCGCTGTGCGGGATCGAATGGTCTGACTACTTGCGTCTCATGCGTGAGGGTGTGGAGAAATACGGACCGGTCCGCGCAGGTCTTTATGCAATGACGACGGCCATGGACGAGAAGGTGGCAGGGCTATGACACTGGTGTACACCGGCATTTGCAGCCATGCCCCCGGCATCACTGCGCGGGCGGAAATGGCTGATCCCGCGCTGCGCGATCCCTTCTATGACGCGCTTGCCCAGATGCGCGATGAAATCCGCGCCGCACGGCCCGATGTCCTGATGATCGTCGCGGCGGAACACTTTGCAAACTTCTTCATGAACTGCATGCCCGCTTTTGCAGTTGGCATGGGCGACAGCTACCGAGGGCCGATCGAAGACCCCGACTGGCTGAGGATTCCGTTGCGCGAACAGCGCGGTGCCCCCGACCTGGCGCGTAAGCTTGTGACGGAAATGCTGCAAACTGTGGATGTGGCCTATTGCGAGGAATGGCAATTCGATCACGGCATTATCGTGCCGCTCCATTTTCTGGATCCCGAAAATGCGATGAAGGTTATCCCAGTCAACATCAACTGCCAAGGTCCACCGCTGACCCCGCTTCATCGTGCCTGGGCATTTGGCGAGGCAATCCGCCGGGCAGCAGACAGCGTGCCGGAACGGATTGCCCTTGTGGCGACGGGCGGGATTTCGCATTGGCCGGCCACTCCGGATAGTGGCAAGATCAATGAAGCGTGGGACCGCGATTTTCTTGATCGCTGGAGCGCGAACGACCGCGACAGGATGCTGTCCTACACAGACATTGAAACCTATCGCGACGCGGGACAGGGCGGGTTTGAAATCCGCACTTTCATTGCCGCCGCCGCCGCCGCGAGGGGCAAAGGAACAATCCAGTTTTTTGTTCCGATCCCGATATTCGCAGTCGGCTGCACTGTTGCGCGCATGGAGATTGCATAATGGCACATGCCACCATCGAATGGACCGCAAACTTGGCGGGCGTGTTCGATCTTGACGCTTTGATGCGCTTGATAGCCAATCAAATGCGGCTGCACTCTGACGGCGTGTTTCCGACCGGCGGCATCAGAGTGCGCGGCTACCGCGTAGACGACTACGTCATTGCCGATGGCGCCTGTGACGAAGATGCATTCATCAACATCGATGTAAAAATGGGCGCTGGGCGCAGTGCAGCCTTTCGCAAGGTCTTTTTCGATGCGTTGTTTGACGAGATCCGCAACTTTCTTGGCGACCTTTTCGACCGTTGCCCGCTCGCGCTTTCGATGTATGTCGAGGAAGTCGAGGGCTGGAAACACAATTCGATCCACAAGCGCCTGAAAGGTTGAAGCGACCATGCCGCTGTCACCCCAAGTTATCGACGAGCTTGCCCTGCGCCTTGATGAGGCGGAACGCACACGCGCGCAGATCGGTCAGTTCTCGCTTGAGCACCCGACCATGACGCTTGACGATGGCTATGCCGTCAGCCGCGCGTGGACAGCGCACAAGATTGCCGCCGGACGACGGGTCATCGGCCACAAGATCGGCCTGACAAGCCGAGCGATGCAGCGATCGTCCAATGTCAGCGAACCCGATTTCGGCACGTTGCTCGACGATATGCTGTTCATGGATGGTACCGACATCCCGGTGGACCGATTTATCGAGCCGCGGGTCGAAGTCGAACTCGCGTTTATTCTCAAGCATCCACTTGAGGGGCCGAATGCCACCGTCTACGACGTGCTTAACGCCACGGATTTTGTCACGCCCGCAATAGAGATAATCGACGCGCGAATAGAACGCATCGACAAAGCGACTGGCGTCACCCGCAAGGTCTTTGACACAATTTCGGACAATGCCGCAAATGCGGGCATCGTGCTGGGAGGGAGACCGGTCAAGCCAGATGCGGTCGATCTTCGCTGGGTGTCGGCACTCCTGTACCAGAACGGGGTGATCGAGGAATCCGGTGTCGCTGCCGCCGTTCTCAACCACCCGGCCAACGGACCTGCCTGGCTGGCCAACAGGATGGCGCGCCACGGCGAGCGACTTGAACCGGGTCAGATCATTCTCGGCGGCAGTTTTACAGCACCCGTCTTTGCCCGCGCCGGGGACAGCTTCCATGTAGATTACGGCATGCTTGGTGCCATTTCGGTGCGCTTCGTATGACAAGCCTGCTCACCCGTATGGCCTCGGGCAAACCGCAGCTCGGTCTTTGGCAGGCGCTTGCCAACCCGTACACCGCCGAAATCTGCGCAAGAGCCGGCTTTGACTGGTTGCTCTTCGACGGTGAGCATGCGCCCAATACAGCGCAAACATTGCTGGCACAGCTTCAGGCTGTTTCAGCATTTCCCGTGGCGGCCGTTGCGCGCGTCCCGCAGGGTGAACCAGTGTCGATCAAGCAATATCTCGACATCGGATTTTCCACGTTGCTGGTGCCGATGATTGATAATGCTGATCATGCCCGAGCCGTGGTATCAGCGTGCCGGTTTCCGCCTCTGGGTATCCGCGGTGTTGCAAGCGCGACAAGCCGTGCGTCAGGCTTTGGCAGCATACCCGATTACCTGGCACGCGCGCACGAGCGGGTATCCCTCATAGCGCAGGTAGAAAGCCGCGCCGCGCTTTCAGCCATAGACGATATAGCGGCAGTTGACGGGATCGACGCCTTGTTCATTGGCCCGGCAGACCTTGCTGCGTCCCTTGGCCATCTTGGAAATCCGCGGCACCCGGAAGTGCAGGACGCAATCAGTCACGCCAAATCGCGGATCGACGCAGCGGGCAAGCCTGCAGGAATCTTTGCGCTTTCGGTAGAAGATGCAGATGCCCGCATGGCACAAGGCTTCGCATTCCTTTCCGTCGGCACCGACATTGGCCTGCTAACGCGGGGATCAAGCGACCTGCTCGCGACCTTGCGCAGCTGAGGTATCGGTCTGCCCGGTCCGTAGTGACCGCCACTCCCGCGGCACTTTGCCTGTTGCGTTACGAAAGCTGCGTGTGAAGTGGGCGGGATCGTCATAGCCCAGAACCTGTGCGATCTGCGCAATGCGCAGCGCGCTGAATAACAACAGTCGCTTTGCTTCCTGCATGTGGCGCGCCCGGACGACGTCGGATGCCCGCATGCCCATGGCTTCGCGGCAGGCACGGTTGAGCAGGTAGGGCGTGGTGCCAAGTTCTAGTGCGAGGGCTTCAACACTTGGCCGCTGCCCGAGCTGTTGCTCAACCAAAGCCATGAATCGGCGCAGAAGGCTGGTGTCGGAATCTTGTACCGGCCCATTTGTCCATTCAGCGACAAGACGCTGGCCTTCGATCAGGGCAACGCGGGCTAGCGCACCGATGCTGTTGGTCTGCCCGATACGATGGGTGGCATATTCATATTCCATTCTCTCGAACAGCGAACGTAACCACGTCCGTTCCCCAGGCTGATCGGTCGTGACGACCAGATGATTTTGCAACGCGGGAAACAGCCCTCCTGTCAAAGTGCCGAATTGCTCGCGCGCAAAATCATCGGACATTGAAAGCACTACTGCTTCTGAGCCAGGTTCGACCCGGAAGCCATGCACCACGCCGGATGGCATCCAGCACAATGTTCCTGCGGCTATTTGGTGGCGCGCCTCGTCTGCCAGATAAAGACCACGTCCCTTTAGCCAAAAACTCAATTGATGAAGATGGGGGTGGCTGTGCTGCTGGACGCTCCCGGCATGAATTTTCCACCGGTCACCAATCCGCTCGACGTGGCAAAAGCGGGGCTCAACCAGGCCTGCATCCTGCCCAAACAAGGAATAAACGGGAATTCGCACCGACGCATTGTCGCTCATGGCCGATACATCGCACTGTTTTCAGAAAATGGCCAGTTATTTTGAACGCATCGTATCGAAATTGTCAGCTGCGGATGCTAATGTCCGGCAAACGCTCGGGAGAGAGACGCATGTTTATTCAAAATGCTTGGTACGCTGGTGCGTGGGACTACGAATTGACCGCCGACAATATGATGGCGCGCAAGATTCTCGGCAAGGGACTGGTGTTCCTGCGCACTTCGGACAACAAGATCACGGTCCTGCGCGATCGTTGCAGCCACCGTTTCGCCCCGCTTTCCAAAGGCCGCCGCGAAGGCGATTGCGTGCGCTGCATGTACCACGGACTGGTGTTCGATGCCGACGGCAAGTGTGTGTGGGAACCAAGCCGCAAAGGCGTCAGCCCCAATACCGACGTCCAGACTTTCCCGGCGGTCGAACAGCACCGGCTGGTCTGGGTATGGATGGGCGATGCCGACAAAGCCGATCCTGCGCTGATTCCGGACTGCCACCATCACTCCAGCCCGGAATGGGCATCGGTCCCGAAGTACGCGCACTTCAAGGCCAATTACAAACTGGTACTCGACAACCTGCTGGACTTTTCGCACTTGTCCTATGTGCACGAAAACACCTTGGGTGGATCGAAAACCATTGCCGACACCCGCCCGAAGGTCGAACAGACCGACAGCGGCGTAAAGCTCACCCGCTGGTATCTGAACGAGCAGGAATTCGCACCCTACCTGCGCGGATATGAGCGCTTTTCAGGTCCGATCGACCGCTGGAACATCTACCACCTGTCTACGCTGAGCAATCACTTCTCGATGGCTGCGGGATCGGCACCGGCCAACACTGGCGCACCCGAAGGCAAGATTGCGCCCGATGCGATGGTGTTTCACTCGCACCAGCTCATCACCCCGGAAGACGAGCACAACACCCACTATTTCTGGACTTACGGGCACAACTTCTCGCTTGAGCAAACCGAACTGACCAACGGCCTGGCAGAGCGAATCTCGGGCGGCTTCCTCGAGGATCGTGAAATGATCGAGGCTCAACAAAAGGTTGTTGATGAAAGCGGCGATGATCCGATGGCGTTCATCCTCGTCGACAATGCGCTGACGCTTGGCCGCCGCCTGATCGACGAAAAGATTGCAGAAGAAGCCTCCGCTTGACCCCCGTAGCCTACAAGATCGCGCTGCTTCTGCGGCGCGATCCCGGGCTCGACAGGGCTTCTTTTGTGCGGCAGTGGCTGGAACACACTTCCATCCCGCCTCTGCCGCAACTGCTTTCGCGCAGGTTCAGCGCGGACGCCGGCCGCGACGTGCCCATAGAAAACGTTGCGACTCTCGCCTATGACGGCGTCGACGAGCTGGTGTTCGAAAGCCGTGCCGGAGCCGAAGCGGGCATGGCAGACCCCGCATTGCGGCAGTGGCTGGATGCACGCCGGGTGATGCTCTCCTGCGCGCCCGACGCGATTTCAGGAACCGCGGTGCCGATCTGGGCGCGCGATGCCGACCGGTCTCATGCAGTCAAGATATTCACTTTGCCCATACGCCGCGCAGGCATGACGATGGACTCCTTCGCCAGCCACTGGATTGATCGGCACGCAGGCCTTGCGCTTGCCGGCCCGTGCACGCGCGAGCGCCTGCTTTGCCTGGAATCAACGCCGGCAGATCGTGCCGAATGGCACGGCCTGACCACTGCGAATTTCGACGGCATCGGGGTGATCATGTTCGATTCACCAGAAAGCCTCGCCGCAGAATTTGCCAGCGACCATTATCGTACGGTCATGGCACCCGACGAACCGCGGTTTACTGATCCGCAGCACTCACGCGCCCTGATGATGCAGGAACGCCTTTGCAACTACTTCACTTCCGGCTGAAAATTGCGCCAGCCTTGCTGGTCACGCCGCCATCGACCGCAAGGTTCACGCCGGTGATGAACAACGATTCGTCTGAGGCAAAGAACAGACCGGTATAAGCGATGTCGACGGGATAGCCGTGCCGTTCCAGCGAAGGGGTGCTGTCGAACAAGGCGCGGAACGCTGGCTCGTCTTTGTAAACTCCCGCAAGTGCCGGTCCCATGATAGGCCCGGGGGAAATGCAATTCACCCTGATCCAGTGCGGCGCCCCTTCCAGCGAAAGTTGACGTGTGAGTGAGATTACGCCGCCTTTGCCAGCGGCGTGGGCTGCGGTCCCGAGGCCTTCGGCCGCCAGCATGCCTGATCCCGATGCGATGTTGATGATCGAACCGGAGTTCTGCCCGACCATGATCGGCCAGACCGCCTTGGTCGGCATGAACACGACGTCGAGTTCGAGCCTGATGGTATCGTGCCACTGCTCGTTGGTCATTTCGGCGAATGGTGCCATGTGGACGCCCGCGCCATTGTTGTAGAGCACATCGATCTGACCATGTTGCGCGTGTGCGTCGGCTACCCAGGACGCGGCTTGTTCGCCAGATGATGCGTCGACCACGCTGCAATTGATCGAAAGACCTTGTGCAACCGCCAGCGTTTCGGTTTCGGCCAGCGTTGCGGCATTGATATCGCTGGCAAAAACGTGTGCCCCCGCCCGGGCAAACAGGATCGATACCTCGCGCCCCTGCGCTCCGCCTGCGCCTGTGACCAAGGCAACTTTGCCTTCAAGACGGCCTTGCACGGGACCTTGGCTCAGGTGCCAAAGGGGATTGAGCGGCTCAACCATTGAATTCTCCCTTTTTCTGCAGACCGTTGGCTCACGCCTGCGTTTGATTATGTTCCTCTAGCGCCCGCCTTAGCAGGTGACGCCGCATGGCGACGCCGGGGCCATCTGACGCGACCGATATTTCATAAAGTTGATCTGCCGGGGTCTCTTGCAGCACACGCTCGAGCCTGCCGAGTGCTTCCACGTCCTCGCGGAAAGCAATGAGCAGACGGTCGTGCATGACCTGGGTCACACCGGGATCTGCGAGTGCAAAATCGCGCCCATGGACGATAAAATAGTGTGTCGTCTCATGTGTCTCCGGCGTGGGAAGATGCGCAGTGCGGATCGAACAAACCGTCCGGACGTCCTCGGGAACAGCTGAATCA
This sequence comes from Novosphingobium sp. MMS21-SN21R, assembly GCF_031846015.1. Taxonomy (GTDB): domain Bacteria; phylum Pseudomonadota; class Alphaproteobacteria; order Sphingomonadales; family Sphingomonadaceae; genus Novosphingobium. The sequence continues at coordinate 146,796 of NZ_JAVRDU010000004.1, forward strand.
TAGAAGCTCGTGCCAACCTGATGGAAGGCGGGAGACAGAAATTCCGAAGTTGCGACACGTGCAGCAGTGGCAACCTCGGACAGGCCTGAAGGATCGCCCCATACGGGCGGCAGGACTGTCGGGATGACACTGCGAGTGACTTTGTAGTGCCCTTCGTCCAGCCACGCCTTGTATGGAGCCTGCGCATACTCGGGGGTGCCGAACGACTTTGCATGCACATAACTGAGATGCGTGAGATCCATGAGGTTTTCGTGCAAACCCACATAGTTGCCCGCCAGCCAAAGATAACCGGTCGAGCAAACCCAGGCATCGCTTTCCATGAAAGTCGTATCCCTGATCGCGCCGGGGTCGACGAGAGCGGGATCGCCCAACCAGATCCACAGCAGTGGCCCGCGCTCAACCAACGGATAAGCGCGGACGCCGATAGCTGCCGGACAGACCTTCATCGACGGGACTTCAACACAATCGCCGTCGGCGTCGTATCGGAACCCGTGATAACCGCAGACGACGGTATCAGCGTCAAGCGTCCCCTCAGACAACGGGAACGAGCGATGGGCACAACGGTCGTCCAGCGCAACTGCCCTGCCCTGTTCGGTCCGGAACATGACCACATTCTTGCCGAGCAACTTTCGCGCCAGCAGTTCTCGTCCCACATCGGCCGCGAACGCTGCGACGTACCACTCATTGAAAATGAAGGGCGTATTGCGGTCAGCCATTTCCGCCGCGTTGCGCTTGGCGGCGGAAACAATCTTTTCGGACGGCATCGTCATGATCGGGAAACTCCGCCGTCCGTTTGCGCAACCTTCAACCGTTCAGACCGCCAAGGGCTACATACTTGATTTCGAGGTAGTCTTCGATTCCGTATTTGCTGCCTTCGCGGCCCAGGCCCGATGCCTTTACCCCGCCAAACGGCGCCACTTCCGTGGAGATCAGGCCCTCGTTAACCCCGACCATGCCGAACTCCAACGCTTCGACGACACGGAAGATGCGCCCCACATCGCGTGCGAAGACATAGGATGCCAGACCGAACGGTGTGTCGTTGGCCAATGCGATGGCTTCTTCTTCTGTATCGAAGCGGAACAGCGGCGCGACCGGACCGAAAATCTCTTCCGAAAATATGCTCGCGGCGCGCGGCACATCGACCAGAACGGTGGGTTCGAAAAACGTACCGCCCAGAGCATGACGACCACCGCCTGCCGCAACTTTTGCGCCATGCGAAAGCGCGTCGGCGATAACTTCCTCGACCTTGGCCACAGCGTTGTCGTCAATCAGCGGCCCTGCCTCGACGCCCGGCTCGGTACCGTTGCCAACCTTGAGCGCGCGCGTGGCGGCGGCAAGGCGTTCGGCAAAGGCGTCATAGATTCCGGATTGCACAAAGATCCGGTTCGCAGCGATGCAGGCCTGTCCACAGTTGCGATACTTGGCACCGATCACGCCCTTAACCGCCGCGTCGATATCAGCGTCGTCGAACACGATGAAGGGGGCATTGCCGCCCAGTTCCATGCTGGTTTTCTTGATGGTCGGCGCGCATTGCTGCAGCAGCAGGGCGCCCACTTCGGTCGATCCGGTGAAGGACAGCTTGCGCACGATTGGACTGGCGGTAATTTCGCCGCCGATGGCCCGGGCAGAGCCGGTCACGATGTTGCACACACCAGCAGGCAGACCGGCCCGCTCGGCCAAGACGCCCAGCGCAAGCGCCGACAACGGCGTCTGGCTTGCCGGCTTGATCACGCCGGCACAGCCCACGGCCCATGCCGGGCCAGCCTTGCGGGTGATCATTGCCGAAGGAAAATTCCAGGGCGTAATGGCGGCAAACACCCCGATCGGCGTCTTCTGCACCAGAATACGGCGGCCGTCCGCATTGTGCGGAATGATGTCGCCGTATACGCGCTTGGCTTCTTCGCCAAACCACTCGATGAAACCTGCGGCATAAAGCAGCTCGCCCTTGGCCTCGGCCAGCGGCTTGCCCTGCTCTGCCGTGAGAATGGCGGCGAGATCGTCGATGTTGGCGATCATCAGATCGAAAAGATTGCGCAGGATGCGTGCGCGTTCCTTGGGCAATTCGGTCCGCCAGGTCTTCATGGCCGTTTCCGCAGCCTTGATCGCGCGCGCCGTTTCAGCAGCACCGCCATCGGGAACCAGCGCGATGACTTCACCGGTAGCTGGGTTATGGACTGCAATGGTTTTGCCACTGTCGGCCTGCACCCATGCGCCGTCGATCAGCATGGCCTGCTGCAGCAATGTGGGATCTCGCAGCGCGAGTTGTGCCGTCTGGGTCATCTTCGTCCTTTTGTATCAGCAAGCAGTCCCGGACCCGCAACTTGGTTGTTCACCTGGTGCGGGTCCGGTCAGTATCATTCGGGGTTGCGTCCAATAAAGAACGCTTCGTCGGGATCCTGTGTAGGATTGAGGTTGGATGCAATCATTCCCTGGCGCAGCGCCTTCATGCTGTGCGAATGCACGCGCATCGTGGGGTGTGGCATCGGGCCGCCGTTGTATCCCTGAAGCCAGCCTTCGTACTTCCACATCATGCGATTGATCAGGCCATGCGCGGCAACGCCCTGCCCGAGGAACGCCTTGCGCGCAGGTTCGATCTCGTACCAGATACGCGTCGCCTCGTCGTATTCGCCGGCTGCGATCAGCTTGTGAATATTCGGGATCGTCGGACCGTAAAGCGACGTGTAGTTGGTGCCGGAGAACTGGATCGGCATCACTTGCGCCAACGGCACATATTCGAAATCGAGCGGGCATGAGACCACCACTTCCTTGTGGAAATGGCGATGGACTTCGATCATCGACATGAAGTGCGGCGTGCCGCCTTCCGCCTTGATCCCGGCCACGTTCGGGCAATCGTCAACCAGGCGGCGCAGCAGCGACACCGGGATATCCGACGGGTGCAGACGCTGAAAACCCCAGGCGGGAAGCTGGAACAGCATCACGGCAAGGTCTGTCGCCTCGCACATCGTGCGGGTGTACTCATAGACCTCTTCGTAATCCTTGGGGTAGAAATACGGCGGGTAGCTGAGCAGGACGAGTTCGGCCCCGCCTTCTTCTGCCATTTTCAGGGCGCGCAGGTTCTGCTCAAGCGAATTGAACACGGCGTGGTGAACGATGATGCTGCGTCCTGCTGCCTGATCGGCCATAACGGACAGAAACTGGCCATACTGGTCCAGTGTAATCGCCACTTCCGAGCAGGCGAGCGACCCGACGAAGCCATGCTTGATGCTAAGCTCCACGTCGTGGCGGATGGCCGTTTCATTGAGCGTTTCAAAATCAGACTTCATCGTCGGAATCGTGACATTGGCCACGCCGTTGAGCATTTCGCGGCCCCATTCGCGGGCCTCGCTGCGCTTGTATCTTGCCACTTTACAATCTCCCTTGCCGGACGCCTTTCAAAGCGCCTTGCCTTCAAACTGGAACGGAAGCGGTGCTGCGAGCCCCGCTGCAATCGCGCGATCGAGAATTGCCCCCCCGACGACGACATCCTGCACACCGCCGCCCACTGACTTGAACATGGGCCTCTGCGCTGCGGCAACGCGGTCCGCTGCGCTGCCATTCATCAGGTCGTTCAGCGATATGGCGCGTGGCTCGACCTCGATTCCGGCAGCGACCGCTGCCAGCATGTCACCAGTCTCATGCAGGACTTCTTCAAGCATGTCGCAGACGATGAGATCAGCGCGCGCAATCACGGAGATGTCGATTTCGCGCTGTTGCGGGATGGTCGATCCGATGGAAACCACCATTGCCTTTTCCGGCAACCAGTCGGCGAAGAGGATCGGAGTTTCATCGTGCGAACGAGCGGCGGTCAGCACCACATCGGCATCGCCGACGGCCTCTTGCGGCGTGGCGGCGGGTCGGACAGGAATGCCAAGCTCGTCGGAAAGCGTCTGCGCAAAGGCTTCGCGCCGCGCAGGCGTCGTGCTGAAAACGACAACCTCGGAAAGATCGCGCATGGCTGAAAAAGCACGCGTATGCATTGACGCCTCAAGCCCGCTTCCGATCACCCCCAGGCGAAGCGGGTTGCGCGGAGCCAACTTGTCGAACGCGGAAGCCGAGGTTGCTGCAGTCCGGTAGGCTGTAATGAGATTTGCATCGAGAAAACCGGCAATTTGGCTTGTTTCACGATCAAACAGGACGATCACGTATTCGACCGACGGCTGCCCCACGTTCATCGCGGCGCCCATCAGCTTGGCCCCAAAATAACGGCACCCGGGCGGGTTTGACGGCAAGGCTCGCAGCCAGCTCGGCCCATTCTGCGCGACGATGCGCGGCGGACAAGCGCCAGGGCCGAAAGGCTGAGCATACACTGTTTGCAAAGCAGAAACCGCGTCACCCCAGTCAAAAACCTGGCGTGCGACGTCGCCCGTGACAAATACCGGATTCACCATTTAGTTCCTCGTCCGCATACCCAGCTGCTCGAATTGCAAGCCTTGGCCTGCAAGCCGGGAGCGTTCCGGCGCAGCAATCATTGTGGTACCACACAGCACCGTTTAGTGCGAGCTGCGTGGGCATTAGTATCCGTAGCGTTTTATAATATGCCTCGCAACATCCTTTTGAAAAATGCCGCCCGTAACGCGGCCGCTGACAGCTGCAGGCTGGCGCCTGTAGCGCGCTGGGACGCCTGATAACGCCGCAAAACGGAGCGTTTTTCGGTTGCATGCGGAACAGCCTGCGCATCTCGTCGGCCCGACAATCCGAGCCGGTCCTTCGAATTTGACGGGCGCCAATCGTTGAATTGCCCAGCCCTCGCCTGGCCTGACCGCCGAAATTTTTCGCGTAGTATTTACAATACGGCTCGTTTCCATATAATTGATGATGTTACAAGCATGATTGGGAGAGAACGGTTGTCTGAGATTGAGGCCCCAAAGCCGACACGCCGGATTGTCACGGGTGAAAACGAGACAGGCAGGTCCTGCATCTTGTCCGACGGTCCAACACCGAACCAGTTCATGGCCGACTACGCGCCATCTTTCGTGCAGGTTCTGTGGGCAACCGGGGAAGGTGCGGCCAAGGGTGATGAACCGGCGGCGGCAGACCACAAGTTCGGCTTCCATTCGCGGAACGGATCGATCCTGCGCATCGTCGATTTCCCGCCCGACAAGCTCTACAACACCGACAAGTTGGCCAATTTCCTGGATGCCAACGAAGTGCGGGATGGGGACAAGCCCCGGCATTTCTGGTTCCACAAGACAGAGTCGCTCGACTACGCAATCTGTCTAGAGGGCGAAATCTATGCGATGATGGACGAGGGCGAAACGGTGATGCGTCCAGGTGACATCCTTATCCAGCGCGCGACAAATCATTCCTGGTCGAACCGCTCGGACAAATACTGCCGGATGGCGTTCATTCTGCTCGACCTGGAAAAGTGAACAAAATTACACGATTTCACAGGATCAGGCAGGCGGGCTGAAAATGAGCCGGGTAGGCGCAAAGCTCTGCCTGCTCGGCCAATCGGGCGCAAATCGCTGGCTGGCCCCTGAAGTCATCCCGGCAATATCTGCGCGGCCGCCAGACCTGACCGCATGGAGTGTCTAGCACGCGATGGCCCTCAACCTTCTCTGGTTTGCCCCTTTGCCGACGGTGCTTGTAGCGCAGGCAATGGACCTTCGCGGCGTTCGGGGCCTCCGGACGGAACGGACGCTATCGTCCGAGCAGCAGTTCGAGCAATTGCGCAGCGGGACGATTGACGCCGCCGTCACTGCCATCGACAACGTGATAACGTGGAACGAGAAGGCGCCCGAAGCCCGGTTCCGCGCGATTGCGCAAGTCGAACGGACGACCGAACTGGTGCTTGTTGCACGGCCCGGAATTACGGCAATCTCGGACCTTGCCGGGAAAACGCTGCTGGTTGATGCCCCTGCCAACGGCTTTGTCGTCGCCTTGCGCGCAATGCTGATCGAAGCAGGAATCGACGAAACCTGTTGTATGCTGGCCCCGGCCGGCGGTGTGACAGAACGGCTCGACGCTTTGCTCGCCGGGACGGGCGATGCCACATTGCTCGGGCCACCGTTTTACCACGCCGCCATTGCGCAAGGATGCAACGTCGTGGGAAGCGTGCAAGCTTCATGGCCCGATTTCCCCGGACAGGGCCTGGTCGTCAACACCGCCCGGCTGGCTGCTTCGCGGGACGACTGCATTCTCTCCCAGCTCACCGAATTGCTCGGCGCGATGGATATTGCGCGGCGAAGCATTTTATCAAAACCGGCCGAAGCTGTGGACATCGTTGTTCGGTCGGGCGTCCCTGTAGGCGCTGCCTCGGCGATGCTAGCCGCCGTTTCTGACACCTTTCAGCCAGATGCGGATGGAATGAAACGCCTGATCCAGCATCGCGCTACGGTATGGCCGACACGTCCGCCTCTGGTTCACGCGGATCTTGCAGACGAAAGCGTACTGGCCATGCTGCAGGCTGCCAACGGGAAAGGTTAAAGAAATGACGACGCCCTGGGGCCTGTGCACGATTGCACGAACCGACGGCCAGCGCCTCGCGTGCCTGACTATCGACGGAGACGTTTGGCCGCTGCATGCATTGGCGCTTCACTCAGGCATCCCCGGATTTCCGCCTGCGCTTACCGTTCTGGAGATCCTTGAACACTGGGATAGCCAGCAATCTGCGCTCGACAATCTGGCGATAGTTGCGGGCACTGGTGCCGTCGCGGCAGAAGCCTTGGCCGAACTCGACGTGCGCGCGCCTGTCGAACGTCCCGGCCAGATTTTCTGTACAGGAGCGAACTATCGCAAGCATGTCATCGACCTGACAGTCGATACCGGTGTCGGGCCTGAAGGGCTTGACCGCGACGGCCTTTACAAATGGGCCGCTGAAATGATGGACAAGCGCGCCGCGGAAGGTGAACCCTACGCCTTCACCAAACCAATTTCGGCCGTTGCTGGTCCCAATGACGCCCTTGTTTTGCCGACCAACACCGCCCAGCCCGATTGGGAAATCGAACTTGGCGTCGTTATCGGCCGCGAAGCCTATTGCGTCAGTGCAGACGATGCTATGGATCATGTCGCAGGCTATGCAATCGTGAACGATATATCCGCGCGCGATCTGATTGCCCGGACAGATTACAAGATGCTCGGCACGGACTGGCTTCGATCCAAGGGGCAACCGGGGTTTCTGCCATTCGGTCCGGTCATTGTTCCTGCCCGATTCGTGCGTGACCCGCAGAATTTGCCGCTGCGGCTGACTGTCAATGGCAGGGTCATGCAGGACGAAACCACGGCGGACATGATCTTCGGTATCGCTCGCCAGATAGAATACATCTCCAGCTTCGCACGCTTGTTGCCCGGCGACGTGATCTGTACCGGATCACCCGCCGGCAATGGCACACACTACGGGCGTTTCCTCCAACCCGGCGATGTGATGACTGCCGAGATCGCAGGGTTGGGCATGCAGCGCGTTGAATGCGTGGCGCCCAACGCCTGACCTGACACACGTAAACGGGTCGGGGCGTACTCAATCACGCCTGTCCATGATGCTGCTCAACGGCGGAAGTGGCCGGCCCCAACTGGGCCCGGCCATCCGAATTCTCAAGCTCCAGCGCCAATTCCGGTTTAAATCGGCTCACCGATATATGTGCGGACCCGGTCAAAGAGGCCTGCGGGATCGGCGTCCGGCGTGGGATTCATCTGCCATGCTCCCAATTGCCGTGACTGGTCTGCGATGAATTTTGCGCGGTCGAAGCGGCGGCTGACGAAACGGGCCAGCCGTTCATCAATCGGGCGATCGCCGACAATCTCTTCCGCCAGCACAACTGCATCTTCTACGGCCATGGCAGCCCCCTGCCCCAGATGCGGAGTGCTGGAATGCGACGCGTCGCCGATCAGCACTATACGTCCCTTGTTCCACGGCTTGGGCAGGAAGCAGACTTCAAGCGGACGATAAACGACCAGCGCCGGATCGGTGATATAAGCCGCAAATGCTTCTACGGCCTGGCCCTTGCCGATCAGTCGCTTGCGCATTTCGTCGGCCAGAGTTTCAGGCGCGAAACGCGGATTTCCCGGTTCGCTGGCCGTTACGAAAATGTACATGGTGTCTTCGGTCAGCGGCACCGTACCGATCGACTGGTGCGGATCGGTGATATAGGCATCGGCCCATTCAAGGTCGCTGGGGCGCGGCAAATTGTATCGCCATACACCCTGACCGGTGAATTCAGGCCGATGCTGATCACCAAACAACTGGTCACGCAGTTTGGAATAAGCGCCGTCAGCGCCGACCACCAGATCATAACTGTCACTGGTGCCGTCGGTAAAGCTGACTTCAACCTTGTCACCGTGATCCTGGATTTCGCTGTAAGTGACGCCAAGCCGCAATTTTATGCCAAGATCGTTGACGCGCTTGTAGAGCACGTCATGCAGAGCCGGACGCGCGAGACCCAGATCGGAAGGAAAGCCGTCGGCTGTGGAGACGCCTTCACTACGGCCCATTTCCTGGCCAGTGTCGTTATGACGCCACCGCCAGCCACGATAGGAAAAGCCGGCATCGACTGCCTCCTTGGCAACGCCAAGCTGCGCCAGCGCACGCACGAAGTTGCTCTGGACAATGATGCCGACGTGATAGACTTTCCAGGTCTTGTTGACCTCGACGACTTCAACGTTGACGCCGCGCTGCTGCAACGCAATTGCCGTAGACAGGCCGCCGATGCCGCCGCCCACGATCAAAACCTTTTCGCTCACTCAACTCTCCCTTCAATTCTTGTAATCAACGCCTACCGGATGACGCTAGGCTGAGGCGTCTCAAGCTCGGACATGCGCGTGGAAGGCCAGTCCGCGAGACTTGCCAGAACACGCTACCGACCGCCGGTAACCCGTGCAAACCGCTCTTCTAAGGCAGTAGCGAACCGCAGCGCCACGCCAAGCGAGTGCCATCCTGTCCCACAGGCGGTCCGGCGATCGATCGTTGTTCATCGACACATTCCCGCCTCATCGCATGATAACGAAACGCTCTGGATATTAATTAACTTCTCTGCTAGCTAAGATCAACGTTAAATCGCAGCAGATATGAGCACAAAGGGGCAGACGCTCCGTTTCGATCAGCTGTTGCACTAGTTTTGGGGGTGATGGCAATGGTGGCAGAAACGCTGGAACAAGGCGTGCGCGCCAACGGTGCGGGTGAATACAGCCTCAACGGGCGAGTCGCGGTCATTGCCGGTGGGTCCGGAGGGATCGGTGCCGCCACGGCCCGGCGGTTTGCCGCAGGTGGCGCCTCCGTCGTCATCGGCTACAATGGCAATGCCGCAAAGGCGCAGGAGCTGGTGGACAGCCTGCCCAATCCCGGAGCGCATATGGCCGTACATTTGCCGATGGAAGACGGTGCGCAGATCGACGCAGCAGCTCGCGCGGTGGCAGACAGGTACGGCACAGCACACATTCTGGTCAACAGCGCGGGCGTGACCAAGGCTGTGCCACATGCCCAGCTCGACGACCTTGACGATGCGACATTTGATCGCATTCTCGCGACCAACGTACGCGGCCCATTCGCGACAATCCGTTCTTTCGCGCCGCTGCTTCGGTCCGGCGGAGACTCGGTGATCATCAACGTCTCGTCAATTTCTGCAGCGACGGGGCTGGGCAGTTCCATCGCCTATTGCGCATCAAAGGCCGCGCTCGATACCATGGGCAAGTCACTGGCCCGCGTCCTGGGACCAGAGATCCGGGTTATCTCTGTCTCGCCCGCGGCGGTAGCTACTGATTTCGTACCCGGTCGCGGCCGCGAAGGCGTTGAACGGCAAGCCGCGAGCACGCCGCTGCAGCGGGTATGCGAACCCGGCGACGTGGCGTTGGCAATTATTTCTGCGGTCACCCACTTGCGGCTGACTACGGGTAGCGTGATCGAAGTTGATGGTGGACGCCATCTCTGAAGCCACCAGATTTCAAGCATCAGGGCCATTCAATTTTTGACCGATGCGATGCGTATTATAATTATCGTGAGAGGATCGCCGTGAATCAAGAAACAGCTGTCGCGCCACTGCTTCAAAATGGCAGGATCAACCGCACCGAACTGAAAAACCGCATCGTCATGGGGCCGATGGCAGCAGCAGCCCCCGGCGATGATGGCGCGCCGAGCCGACAGACCATTGCGTTTTTCAGGGCGCGGGCGAAAGGCGGTGTCTCCATGATCATCATGGGCGGATCAATTGCAACGACACGCGGCTACGCCGAAGCGATGTTGCGGCCGCTCCTGCGTCTAGACATAGACGAGACGATTCCAGGTTTCCGCAAATTGACCGATGCCGTACACGAACATGGCACGCCGATCATCGCGCAGTTGACGCCGGGGTTCGGACGGATGGGTGTGCCGGCACCGGACCGTCCGCTGATCTCTGCCAGCCCGATCAATGTTGTGATTCCCGAGGCAAATTTCCCGGCAGGCTTCATTGTCCCGCATGGCCGCGTTACGGAAACGCCGCAAGAAGCCACCATTGCGCAAATCAAGCATTATGAGGACGAGATGGTCCTCGCCGCTGTGCGCGCCCGCAAGGCAGGCTTTGACGGTGTCGAAGTGGCGGCGCACATGAGCTACTTCGCAGCGTCGTTTTCGTCGCCTCGCACCAATTTCCGGACTGACGAATATGGCGGATCGGTTGAGAACCGGGCACGCTTCCTTCGAAACATCGTAACCGCAACGCGGGCTGCGGTTGGGCCAGACTTCATTATCGGCTTGCGCATCACCGCAAACGAATACCTCCCTGATGGCCAGGGGCCTGATGGTTATGCAGCGATTGCTGCCAACGTCGAAGCTGCCGGTCTCGACTATGTCGCACTTTCAGCAGGTGCTTACGAAACCATGTCTGCCAGCGCACCGTCCACGGACGGCGCACTGGTTGACGGCGGAGAAGCCGCTGCCTTCAGAAAAGTGCTGAAAGGGCCGATCCTGATTCAAGGTTTCCATGCCCCGGAACGTGCTGCCAAAGTTGTGAAAGACGGACTGGCTGATTTCGTGATGCTGGCGCGGCCACTTCTGGCTGACCCGGATTTCGCAAACAAGCTGAAGGACAACAAGACCGATAGCATCACCGTATGTGACCGCCACAATACCTGCATGCGGCGTATGGTATTCGGCATGCCGGTGCGCTGTACCGTCAATCCCCGAATGGGACGAGAAGAACGGGACGAGGGCGCTTCAAGACCTGCGAGCCGCTTGTTGAAGGCGCCGATCGAGGAGGCGGTTTTGAGTCTTACCGGTTCAACCACCCTGATGGGCGTTATCCGGTCAGTGACGCCGAACAAGCAATAATGCTTTCTGGGCCGGCCTGCCCTGATGTGTCTGACCGGCATCGAGACGTTGCAAGTCGGCCAAATGGGTGACAGTCGTTTCGAAACTGTGTAGCAGCAAACGCCGGAGCTATCGATGACCAATGCAGGCAGACAGGCAATGACAGTGACCAAAATTCGGGACGCAAATGCCAGTCCGGCCAAGGCTGCGACGAAACCCAAAGCACCCGGCGCAGGGTCACCGGGCAAGGGTGGCGGACGTCCGCGTAGCGAAACAACTCGCCGCGCGGTCCTTGTCGCCACGCTTGAATTGTTGCGCGAAGGATCGATCCAGTCGATTACGATTGAAGCGATCGCCAAGCAGGCAGGTGTCAGCAAGGCGACGATCTATCGCTGGTGGCAATCGAAAGCGTCCGTGGTCATCGACGCATTTATCGAAAACCACATGGTCCACACGCCGATGCGCCACGACATTCATCCGGCTGAGGCATTGCTCCTCCACTGGCGGTTGCTCGCGGAACAGTATTCCGGTTGGCCGGGACAAATCGTTGCGCAGATTCTGGCCGAAGGACAGTCGGATCCTTCCATCCAGCGCGAATTTCGTGAGCGGTTTTATTATGGACGGCGCGCCGTGGTGAGAGAAGTTATCGATAACTTGCGCAACCGAGTCGCCCGGTTGCAGGAAATCGACAGCGAAGTGCTGATGGATATCCTGTATTCGCCGGTCTACATGCGATTGCTCTGGGGCTATGGCCCGCTGGACGCGAAATTCATTCGCGACTTCCCCCGCGACCTTTTCCTGCTTTTCGGCATTAATTTCGACGAGAATGACAAAGTGATACCGGAAGGTTGAAGCGCGCCATTCGCGCTTGATTATTATACGAAACGTCTTTTATTTATTCCGCGGGATTGAGGCCGGCCAATAAGGCCGCGCCGCCGCAGGAGAGGTCCGATGGAGCGGAAGACAAGCGAACTTGCGCAACATTGGCGCATCGTCGTGGGGGCATTCGCCGGAATAGGCGCAGGCTTCGCATCGCTTTATTTCTACACCGCAGGCCTGTTCATCAAACCGCTCTCGCACGAGTTTGGGTGGACTCGAAGTGAAGCGTCGCTTGGCGCCATCGCAATCATGGTAGGCAATGCCATTGCGCTGCCCGTCGCCGGGCGGCTGATCGACCGATATGGCGAACTGCGTGTTGCCGCATTTTCCGGCGCGGCTCTTGCAGCGACCTTCGCGATGCTCGGCTGGCTGACCGCGGGATTGGCCTCGTTTCTATCGCTGGTCCTGTTGCTGACAATGGTATCCGCAGGCTCAAACGCAATCGGCTACAACCGCATGATTGTGCGCCATTTTCAGCAACAACGCGGACTGGCTCTGGGGCTTGCCCTGACGGGCACCGCAGTCGGGGCGGCGGCATTCCCGCCGATACTCGGGCCATTGATCGAAATTTGCGGATGGCGGGCGGGGTACGGGTTACTCTCGATCAGCACGATTGTGCTGACCGGTTGCGCGCTGCTGCTATTGCGAAGTGCCGGAGCGGGCGTAGCACTCGCCGCAAGACCGCCCGCCCGGCAAAAGGACGAAGGGCAGTCGTGGCAAAGCATCGTCGGCCATTCGGCGTTCCTGCCGACCAGTGCCATGATTTTCCTTTCGTCAATGGCTGTGCTCGGCACCACCATGCATCTCGTTCCTTTTCTCGGAGAAAATGGCAAAAGCCCTTCGGTCGCTGGCGCGATTGCTTCGGCGCTTGGCTTTTCCGTCATTTTCGGACGAATTGCCGCTGGCTACCTGCTTGATCGCTTCGACGCGGGGCTGATGACATTCGCTTTGCTCTCGCTTGCATCGGGCGGCACGCTACTGCTGTGGACCGGGCTGTCCTGGCTATTTGTACCGGGCGCAATTCTGGTGGGCTTCGGCGTTGGAACTGAAGGCGACCTGCTTGCATTCCTGCTTGGACGGCGGTTTCCCGTCAGCAGCTTCGGCAGCGTGTATGGTGCGATCTTCGGCGTTCATGCACTTGGTGCGGGTGCGGGCGGAATGTTGGCAGGCGCGCTGTTCGACTGGACCGGCAATTACGATGCATGGATGCTGCTGGCAGCTTGTCTTCTGATAGTGGCCGGACTGATCGGCTTTGTATCAGAGCGAAATGTGCCCCCGCACCGCACAACGATTCATTGACGATAAGCTGAACGCCGCGTATCGTAATAAGACAGCACATGTCAGGACTGCCGTTCGTGCCAGTGCTGAGCCATGTTTATCAGGGAATGATGATGCCTGACCATAACGAGCGCCTGATGGCGGCGAACGCGTCTGCTTTCGTCGCGGGCTACATGTCCGGATTCGGGAATGAGTTTGCAACAGAGGCAGTTGCGGGTGCGCTGCCTGCAGGATGCAATTCACCACAACGTGCCCCTCACGGACTTTTTGCCGAGCAGTTTTCTACGACCGCGTTCACGGTGCCGCGCAGCAACGCTCGTCGCACCTGGTTTTATCGCATCCGTCCGTCTGCCGCACAGGGCAAGTTCGAACGGTTAGCCCATTCAGGAATCGATGCAGGCTATGCGCCGCCTTCGCCGAACCGGATTCGTTGGGATCCGCAACCGAGCCGGGCGGGACTCGATTTTATCGACAGCCTGCTACCACTTGCTGCCACACCCGGCGCGCCCGGAACAGGTGTAAGCGCCTGGCGGTATTGTGCAGACCGGCCGATGGAGCGCACGTTTTACACCGCCGACGGCGAATTGCTGTTCGTGCCGTTCGAAGGCAAGGCCAGCATCTTTACCGAATGCGGCAAGCTCGAAATTGCCCCTGGCGAAATCTGCGTAGTGCCACGCGGCATGAAGTTTCGGCTGACCCCGCTGGACGGCAGGGCCAGCGGTTATCTGTGCGAGAACCATGGCGAAGCCTTCCGTTTGCCAGACCTTGGGCCGATCGGTTCAAACTGCCTTGCCAACCCGCGCGATTTCCTGACGCCGGTAGCCGCGTTCGAAGACGTTGAAGGCCCCCACACTCTCGTCGCCAAGCACAGTGGCAGTCTGTGGCAAGCGCCGCTGGGGCATGGCCCGCTCGACGTTGTGGCGTGGCATGGCAACAGTGTGCCTTACAAGTACGATCTGTTCCGCTTCAACGCGATCGGAACTATCAGCTACGATCATCCCGACCCCTCGATCTATACGGTGCTTTCATCGCCATCGCCGGTACCGGGTGTCGCAAACATGGATTTCGTCATTTTTCCGCCGCGATGGCTGGTGGCGGAAAATACCTTCCGCCCGCCATGGTATCACCGCAACCTGATGAGCGAACTGATGGGGCTCGTCGTCGGGGTTTATGATGCAAAAGCGGATGGCTTCGTACCCGGCGGGGCATCCTTGCATTCGCGGTTCAGCGCGCACGGGCCGGACGCTGCCACGACTGACCGCGCCGAAAACGCGGTACTGGCACCTCACAAACTGGAAGGAACGATGGCATTCATGTTTGAAACCCACGATGTCTTCCGGGCGAGTGTGCATCCCGAAGTCGCGCTGACGGAGCAAGCCGATTACGATTCATGCTGGGACGGAATTGCCGCAAGGTTCGGGCGTGAGGCCGGCCAATGATCGACCATACGCATGCGGCCACCGCAAGCAGCTGGGTTCCAGGCGCTGACGCCCACACCGATTTCCCGATCCAGAATCTGCCGCTCGGCATTTTTTCGCCCGGCGACGGCGTCCGGCGTCTGGGCGTGGCAATCGGCGATCATATTCTTGATCTGGCGGCGGTGGCCCAGCATTTTCCGGCAGAAACTGTGGCCCTGGTGGTTGGCCAGCAGACTCTCAATCCTCTGTTCAGCGCGCCTTCGGCATTGCGAGTAGCGCTGCGGCACGCCATCTTTGGTCTGTTGTCAGATGGCGCGTTTCAGCCGAGCGTTGCCCCGTCTTTGCACAAAGCCGCTGATTGTGTCGTGCACATGCCGATGGCGGTGCGCGATTACACGGATTTTTATGCAGGCATTCATCATGCCCGCAGCGTCGGTTCACTGCTCCGGCCGGATAATCCTCTCCTGCCGAACTACAAGTACATCCCCGTTGGCTATCACGGGCGTGCTTCGTCGATCAGGCCAACCGGCACGGCCGTTGTGCGCCCGAACGGACAAATCCGTCCAAAGCATGATGAAGCCCCGGCCGTCGGCCCGACCATGCGGCTCGATTATGAGGTTGAAATTGGCCTGTGGGCGGCGGGGCAATCCGAATTGGGGAAGCCCATTCCCATCTCCGAGGCGGCACAGCATATCGGTGGCTTGTGCCTGCTGAACGATTGGTCTGCGCGCGACATCCAGGCTTGGGAGTACCAGCCTCTGGGGCCGTTCCTGGGCAAGAATTTTGCGACGACAATATCGCCGTGGGTGATCACGACCGAAGCGCTGGCGCCATTCCGGACCGGCCTGGCATCGCGGTCCGAAGGTGATCCGGCTCCCCTGCCCTACCTTGACGATGCCGAAGATGCAGCGAACGGCTTGTTCAATGTTTTCATTGAGGTGGCAATTCTGTCGCCCGCGATGAAGGCCCGTGGAGATCGTCCACACGTGGTCGGGCGCACATACTTGCGGCACCTCTATTGGACGCCTGCACAAATGGTCGCCCATCATACGATCAATGGCTGCGATCTGGCGGCCGGAGACCTGCTGGGAACAGGCACGATCTCGGGACCGGGCAAGTCGTCACGTGGCAGCCTGATGGAACTCACCCTGGGCGGAAAGTGCACATTCGAGCTGCCCTGTGGCGGCAAGCGCACCTTTCTTGAAGATGGCGACGAGGTTGTGCTGACAGGCTATGCCGAAACCGGCAATTATCGGCGCATCGGCTTTGGAACATGCCGCGCTGAAATTCAGCCTGCTCCGAAGATCTGACGGTCAGCCGTCATCTTCGGAGGCGGTCCGCGGAGGCGGAAGGTCGCTGGCAATCCAGTCGATGATGCCGCGAACCTGCCCCGTCATTTGCACGCCGGCGGACGTCAGGGCATAATTCACTCTCGGCAGGGCGGCTTCGGTCACATGGCGCTCGATGACCTGAAGCCGCTCCAGCCCGCGTAGCTTCAGGGTGAGGATGCGCTGGGAAATCCGCTCGCTCGGGAACATGGCGTCTAGCGTTCGCCGCAATTCTGCATGACGCATCGGTCCGGTGTTCAGAACCAGCAAGATCAGAATCGCCCACTTGTCACCAAGCAGGCCAAACACGGCGCGCACATGATCGTGCAACCCAGCGCCGCCATGGCGGATTTCGTCGGCGAGCCGGTCCAGTGCAGCCTGCTGTTCGTCATGCATAGGTCTTCAGGCCTCGCCAGCCAAGCATGCTCCATCATGCTTCCCGCACCGGGAGAATAGGAACAAACTTGTACCTTCTTGTTCACTTCAAATAACGATCCTATGCGTATCGCAATAGGCAAGATTCTCGGGAGATGGATATGTACGGTGCTTTAAGCATGCAAGGCAAGGTCGCGATCATCACAGGTGGCGCGGGCGGCATCGGCCAGGCAACTGCGGACCTCATCATCAAGCGCGGTGGCAAGGCGGTCATTGCGGACGTCAATCTGGAAAGCGCCGTTGCGGTAGCCGAACGCTATGGCGAAGCCGCGCTCGCAATCGAGCTGGACCTTTCTGACGAAGAATCGATCCGCGCGATGATCGCAGCGGTTGTCAGCCATTACGGCCAGATCGACGTGCTTCACAACAACGCCGCCGCCACTGGCGCCGACATCGTTGCTGCCGATGGCGCCGTAGGAGATATGCCGACGTGGGTCTGGGATCGCCTGTTCACGGTCAACTGCCGCGGCACGATGATCGCCACGCGCGAAGCTTTGCCGCACCTGATCAAGACCAAGGGTTCCATCGTCAACACTGTCTCGGGCCTCGGCCTTCAGGGGCACATCCGCTCGGCAGCATACGGGGCGACGAAAGCTGCAATCATCCAGCTTACGCGTTCGATCGCCACCGCCTATGGCCGTGATGGCGTGCGTTGCAATGCCGTGGCGCCGGGCCTTGTCCTCACCGAGACAGTCGCTCGCGATTTTCCGACCAAATGGCGCAAGCTGGTCGAAGACGAAACGCTTCGCGACCGGGCCGGTGCGCCAGAAGACATCGCAGAGGCAGTAGCTTTCCTCGCGTCGGATGCTGCTCGCAACATCACTGGCCAGACGCTGGCTTCGGATGGCGGCGTCTCTGTCCATATACCTGGTTTTGCCGCGTACACCGCCGCCTTCGCCGAACTGGCGGCGGGCTGAGCCACCTCTCTGAAACAGGAGGATGTCATGATTGCGCATCACAACCCGGACAGCAGCGCTGAAGGCCGCTGGGCCATTGACCGAAGGCAGGTCTTGCGCCTTTCCGCTATGGGCTTGGCGGCACCTGTCACTCTCGCAGCGCCGGCCTTGGCGCGCGCGGCCTCGCAGCCTTCCCCGGCTCTGCTGGCGGTGGCGGACAAGCGATTTCCGGCCAGTCTGGCATTCGCAGGCGCCATCCGTCCGCATGTAGGGGACGTTCACGATGTAGCCGCCGGGTTGACCGCAATCTGGCGCGACGTTCTGGTTCCGCATTGGGCGATCCCGGGTTCGGTCGTGTGCGGCCTCACAACGCCGGCGGTGTGGAACGGCTTACGCGAGCAGGCGCGCAGCGCCGGACGGAGAGCTTTCCGCTACACCGCGCATGATGACCATCATGGTGCGTGCGGCATGGACCAGGAAGTACGGCAGCTGGTGATTGCGGCTTATGCACGCACGGCACCTTCCGGCGCGAAACCTGCCCTTTCAACACCGTTCGAAGGCATCGCGCCTGCAACCGGGCTTCGCGCACCTGCTGCAGTCGATCGCCTTCCCGCCCTCATTTCGTGGATCATCAGGTAAACGCTATGAAGACACCTCCCGGAATCTCGCCGTCGGTATTTGCAAACGCGCTCACGGAGTTTGTCGCTGTTGTCGGCAAAGAGTGGGTTTTCAGCAGTGATGAAGATGTCGCCCTGTATCGCGACGCCTACTCACCGCTCCAGGGAACCGACGAAGACCGCTGGGCCTCGGCTGCCGTTGCGCCTGCATCAGCTGAAGAAGTGCAGGCCATCGTCAAGATCGCAAACCGCCGCCAGATTCCGCTTTACGCGATATCGACCGGCAAAAATCTTGGCTATGGAGGTTCTGCCCCGAACTACAGCGGAAGCGTTGTCGTCGATCTCAAGCGGATGAACCGGATCATCGAGGTCAACGAAAGCAACTGCTTCGCGATTGTCGAGCCGGGTGTAAGCTATTTCGATCTATACAACTACATTCAGGAACGCAAGCTCAACGTCTGGCTTGACGTGCCCGATCCCGGCTGGGGTAGCCTGGTCGGCAATGCGCTGGACCACGGGGTTGGCCACACGGCGTCGCGTTTTCGCAATCATTTCGATGCGCACTGCGGCATGGAAGTCGTTCTGGCCAACGGCGAAATGCTCCGGACCGGCATGGGGGCAATGCCGAATTCGAAAACGTGGGCGCAGTACAAGATGGGCTTCGGTCCGATTCTGGACGGGCTGTTCTCTCAGTCGAACATGGGCATTGTCACCAAGATGGGCTTCTGGCTCATGCCGAAGCCCGAAGCGTTCATGCACGCAGTCGTGATGGCTCCGCGCTATGACGATCTCCATCCGCTGGTCGAGACGCTGAAATATGTCGAAAACCTGTCCATAGCGCCGGGACCGCCTGAACTCGGGAGTCCGCTTCTGGGTGCCGGCGGAGAAACAAAATCGCTGGTCGACATGTTTTACAACGGCCCTCCGAAGATGGACAAGCAGCAAATGGATCTGGTTGCAGTGTCCAAGCTCGGATTCTCCTCAGCGCTGCAACAATACGGGCTGGACAACGGTATTCCGTACTGGTCGCTCAACCTGACGTTCTATGGCCCGGCAAAGGTCATCGCGGCGCAGTGGGAAGCCGTGCAGGACATTGCCAATGCTGCAATCAAGGGCGCAAAGTTCAGCAATGGTGCAATCCTGACTGACGCTCAGGATGCTGCATCCAAGCAGTTGATCTATCCGCAAAATGTCGGCGTGCCCAACCTCGAGTTCTTTGCCTTTGGTTCACGGGCAGGCGGAAACCCGCAACCTGCAAACGGTCACATGTGGTTCTCGCCGGTAATCCCGCAAACGGCAGAGGGCATCTTCGAGGCGAACAGGGTGTTCGATGAAGCGACGCGGACCATTCCGCTGCTTCAAAACTTGCCGATGTTCAACCTGCGCCCATTTTCTCTGCCATCGCCGTTCCATGAGCGGGCATTTCTGTTCATTCTGGGCTTCCCCATTCTGGACGACCCTGCAGTAAACAAATCCATCATCAGCGCATTCCGCGAACTTATCCGGATCGGCGCTGAGCACGGCTGGGGAGAGTATCGTACCCCGTCGATATTCCAGGACCAGGTGATGGGCACGTATTCGTTCAATGACAACATGCTGCGACGGGTAAACGAGACGATAAAGGATGCGCTTGATCCCAACGGCATCCTTTCGCCCGGCAGGTATGGCATCTGGCCAAAGGGAATGCGAGGAGCTGCGAAATGAAAATGTCCGCAATACTGCTCAGCGCTGCAGTGCTCGCAGCCGCCGGCGCATCGGCAGCCATCGGAGCGACCCGTGACAAGGCATCGCGCCCGGACGGAGCATCGCCTTCCGGCGCTGCAGTTTTCGAACGCTGGTGCACTGCGTGCCACGGGCGCGGTCCGCGCTATCCGGGCACGGCCTCGCTTGCAGCAAAATATGGCAAGGACATGCCTGCCGCGCTTCAGGACCGCAAGGATCTGACGCCAGAGGTTGTCACCTACTTTGTCCGTAACGGTGTTTCTGTCATGCCCTTGTTCCGCAAGACCGAGATCACCGACAGTGAGCTGGCGGCCCTGGGCAGCTATCTCGCACAAAAGAAAGCCAAATAGCCGGCGCACTCCCCGGCAGTCATATTTTTGGTGTACGGGTGCTAAATCTGATCTGTGATCAACCGCAATTTGATCGGCCGCGCTGTGACAGTGCGGCCGATTTTTTTGGGTAGCCGGCACGGCGGGGTGGCCCGTTAAGGGATAAATTAGATTGACAACGATACGTTTCGTCTAGTAACTAAGTGCAGTAATTAAGATCGGGGTGCAAAGCACACCCGCATACAGGGAGAGGGAGCGACATGCGTTTGCGTGCACTTAGCAAGCTATCGACAGCAATCGTGCTGGTTACGACATCGGCGACAGCCTTTGCTGCGGACCAGGCCGAGCAGCCAGAAGCCGGCGGTTCGGCTTCGAGTCTCGAGGAAATCGTGGTCACGGCGCAACGTCGCGCTGAAAACCTGCAGAAGGCCGCCATTGCGATCACTGCCGTGTCTGCCGACACGCTGACTCGCGCGGCTGTTACCGATACAACCGCCCTCACCCGCGTTGCTCCTGCGCTGCAGATCGGCACCCTGTCCGGTCCGACCACCCAGTTCTATGTTCGCGGCGTCGGCAAGTTTACGGCCAACTCACTCACGGACTCGGCAGTCTCGGTCAATCTGGACGGTGTGCCACTGGCGCGCGACGGAGCAATCCAGGGCCTTTTCTACGATCTTGAGCGCGTCGAAGTCCTCAAGGGGCCGCAGGGCACCCTTTATGGCCGCAATGCCACTGGCGGGGCGATCAACCTTATATCGGTGAAGCCGCGCATCGGCGAATTGAGCGGTTACCTCAACGCCGAATATGGCAATTACGACGCTGTGCGCGTCAGCGGGGCGGTCAATGCGCCGCTGGGTGAAAACACCGCAATTCGCGTCGCCTCGACCTTCTCCAACCGTGACGGCTATTACACCGACGGAACCGGTGATGATCGTCTTCGCGCGGTCCGCGTCCAGTTGACCACGGCTGCTACCGAAGACCTGAAGCTCACAGTCGGCGGTGACTTCTCGCATGTTGGTGGCAAGGGCCCCGGCGCCACAGTTCAGGGCCTGGACCGCGACAAGTACATCGGAATGTACGATCCCCGCGCTGGCGCTGTGATTTCGACGAAATTCGCACCGCTGTCGGGCAGCTTCCTCACCCCGATCACCGGCAGGCCCTACAGCGACAACACCTACTGGGGCCTGTATGCCCAAGCTGACCTTAATGTCGGCGATGGCACACTGACTGTCATTCCCGCATACCGCGAAGCAAAGCTGCGGTATGAAAGCGCGGGCAGCTCGTTCCCGATCCTGGGCAACCTGGATGCGAAGCAGACTTCAATCGAAGCTCGCTATGCATCGGACAGCGACAAACCGCTGAGCTACATCCTGGGCGGCTTTTTCCTGGCAGAACGGCCAACTGAAACTCCGGCTTTCAACCAGCAGGTGTTCAGCGCATACGGCACGTTCAAGTCCAAGACTGACAGCTACGCAGGCTTTGTTCGCGTTACCTACAAGTTGAGCGATACGCTTCGCCTGTCCGGCGGCGTGCGCTACACCGTCGACAAGAAGTCAGCGTACCTCGATGCCTATAACATCGTCGTCATCTGCCCATCGTTCCTTGCCGGCGGCCCTGCCTGCATCGGAACTCCGCCGCTGCCAAACGTTGCGACCGTTCCGTCGCAATTCGTCCTGCCAAACGGCGATGCGATCCCGGTCCAGCTTTGGGGAACGTCTGGCGCGATCGTGACCAACACGCGCGCGATCAACACGCCCAAGCGGACTTTCAAAAAGGCGACTTACCGCGTCGGGTTTGAATATGACGCCGCCCCGCAATCGCTGATCTACGGCGGGTACGAAACCGGCTTCAAGTCAGGCGGATTTTTCAACTCGCTCGACAATCCGGTTTATCAGCCCGAGACGATTGACGCGTTCACTCTGGGTTCGAAGAACCGGTTCCTCGATAATCGCCTGCAACTCAACCTCGAGTTGTTCTGGTGGACGTACAAGAACCAGCAGGTATCCCACTTCCGCCAGAATTCTGTGGGCGGCAGCGAATTTGTTACCGAGAACATCGGCAAGACCCGTTTGCGTGGGTTCGAGATCGAAAGCCGTGCGCTCATCGCTTCCGGAACGACGCTTTCGGCAACCGTGCAATATCTCGACAGCCGCAATCTGGACTATGTCTACAACAATCCCATCCAGTCCGGCCCGCCAAACACCGGCTGTCCTGTGTCTGTGTCGGGCGCTGCATTCATCGTGAACTGCAACGGTCGCCGCGCTGTCAACGCGCCGGTCTGGTCGGTAAATGGCGGGATCGAACAAGTTATCGATCTTGGCAATTCCGGCACGATCACGCTGAACGCGGATGGTCGCTATCAGTCCTCGACGTTCACTGGCTTCGAACAGCTTCCCGCTATGCGCGAGCCTGAAAACCTGATTATCGACCTGCAGGCTCAGTATGCACTGCCGGGCGGTCACTTCACTATTGCCGGCTATGTCAACAATCTGACTGACAAAGCCGTTAGTGGTTTCTCGACACCGCACCCGTTCTCGGGTTCGTATATCATCCAGAACCTCCGTCCTCCGCGCACCTACGGCGTGCGGATGGGATACAAGTTCTGATAAACGACAACTTTGGATTGGAAGGCGCGCCCCACAAGGCGCGCCTTTTTTTATCACTCTTTCTGAGAAAGAGTGGCTGAGCAGGGCGCGGGATCTGTTCCCGGCACACCAGAAATACAGTTGCGCCCGGACAGAGCAATGACCGTCACCCACCACAGCAACGCTCGCTGTCATTGACCCAAGAAATTTGAACCCGCTGGTCTTGTTTCAGACCAAGCCGTGCCGGTGCCTTGCATAGCTGAGCTGGCATGTGCCGATTGCCCAAACGAAGCGCGGCAGCATCTGTCCGGCATGCGTGCATGGCGCGGCGTCTTGCCGGAAACTGGTTGGTTTGTCGTGCAAGCTGGCCACAGCCTTCTCACACACGCCGCCGCTATGGGTTTCGAGCTTGCGGGAATTCTGACAACCGAAGCACAGCCGTGCGGCTTGAGGCCGCTTGGCACACCGCAGCCGCAAGGGCACTGCCCCGAGATCAAAAGTTTACGGCAATCGGACGCCGCAAGCGGGCGTCACGTTTGGGGTCCGTTAACCGTCAGACCTGCTCTTGCGCAATGGCCTTGGCCAATACACGCCGCGCGCGCACCGAACCTTCATCCATGGGCAAGAGCGCCGGGCCCATTTCAAAGAAATCACGTCCGGCCATGCGCTGCTGTACGGCCTTGATCATCGGCTCGTCTTCATGTTCGAAAGCGTTGGCAAGCCCCGCATGAAGCATCGCATCAAGTTGAGGTGCCACGATGTTACGATCACGTGCAACGCACCAGAAATAGTGGGTGGATGTTCCAGTTTCCGGCGTCAGAAGGTGAGTTTGCGGTAAAAGGACAAGCCGCCCGTCGCCTTCGTCCAGCACCTTTGCGCCAGTCTCGAGCATCAGATTGGCCGGCGCCTGCCAATGCGAGTTGGCAAATCCGTCAATCCGTTGAACGCCAGGCCCAAGCACAAGTTCGAACAGAGGTGTGTTGGGCTGGTCTGGCATGATGTGGTATGCCGAGACCCGATTATCGACTTGTTCAGCGCGGTACCTGATCGCAGTCGCCGTCCCTTCGGGCATGATGAAGGGGTGGAGGAATTCTGCATGACTGAGGTCGAGAAGATTGTCAGTCACCAGCTCGTAGTTCGCGTCAACCTTGAGGTATCCGCGCAAAACCGTGTTTTCCGGTGCAGAAAGAAAGTCGTAACTGGGGGGGGCAATCTGGTCGGCTTTTGACGGATTGCCCATCCATATCCACACGATGCCGTCTTGCTGCCGCACGGGATAATTGCGCAATTGAAGCGCCGCCGGGCGCGCGCCTTTGCCGTGAGGGTTATGGATGCAGCTCCCGGCAGAATCGAAGACCATGCCGTGATACGGACACGTCAAGGTGCCAACCGCTATTCGGCCCATGCTCAGCGGAGCAAACCGGTGCGGGCACATATCGGAAAGTGCGCTTGTCCCGCCGTTGCCGTCATCAATGATAACGACCGGCTGGTCCAGAATGGTTCTTGCTATCGGCCCCGCCGCCAATTCTTCCGCAAACCCAGCAGCGTACCAAGCATTGCACAGAAAAGGCATGACATTACTCCTGCAAAGGGGGGCACTTCTACCGCGCGGCAGTCCGGCCACCGGCGTGCTGCAAATCGCGCAACATAGTGCGCAAGCCGAGTGGGGTTGCGGCCAGGGCGATGGCTGCCGCAATCAATGCTTTCGCGCCCAAGGCCGGCCACCACGCAATTGCATTGTCCCCCAATGCTTGGAGGACTGCCGCTGAACCCGGTCCGACCACAACCATCGAAACGAGACCTGCTGCAATGCTGCGCCGGATAATGGTGAAGGCAGTCACGCCCTTCCCGATTGACGGGCACACCTCCAAGGCGGCCAGTCCGCCGGTTTGGGCGCGGCTTCGCGTTATGAAGCCCGGAAGGATGGTGCAGATCAGACCGGTAAAAAAGGCCTGGGGGAAGCAGTCGAACACGAACGCTCCTGCTCCCCACACTGGCACCGGTCCGGCCATGCCAAACGTCACATGGAACAGGATGACGGTAACCGCCACTGAACCGATCATACTGAACAGTGTTTCAGTGCGGATATAGCGGTCGATCTGCGTCGTCATCCGAATTTGCCATCCTGTCCGGTGTAACGCCGGGCGTTCATCGTTGATGCAAGCTTGCAGGGAGTTGGCCGGCCATCAGCACTGGTCGTAGCGCAGTCCCTTGCAGCGTTCGAAAACCGATCGCAGTGACTCAGGCTCTTGCCCCATGATCATGCGGGCGTGGTCTGTCAGCATTGCCTGATAGCCTTGTGCCAACGCGCAGTCGGCAGACACCAGTTCGTCGCTTGCCCACATATGCCCGTCGGCGGACATCGGCATATCGGGATCGTATGTGCGCGGATATCCGATGGAGTCGAAGAAGGCGAGACGCTCATCCGGCGTCACCGGGAGATACTTCATCGGCTGGCCGTGAACATCCGCCGCCATCGCTGCGATTTCGTGCAGGGTAAACCGTTCCGGCCCCGTCACTTCATAGACTGCACCGGCGTGTTTTTCGGCATTGCTCAGGCACTGTGCAGTGCACCGCACCACATCAAGCTTCGACACAGGCGACAGCTTGCCATTACCGGCTGCCATATTGAACTCGCCGAATGGCAGAGCGGCGTGGATCACATAGTTCGTGACGATTTCAGCATAAAGTGAATTACGCAAGATCACCACACCGAGGCCGGACGCCCTGAGATCCTGTTCAGTCGCGTAATGGTCTTTGGCAGACAGTGCCGGGTTGTTGGGATGAACCCCCAGCACCGAGGTATAGACAATATGCCGGATGCCAGCAGCCTTTGCCGCCTCGATCGCGTTTCGGTGTTCCTCTACGCGCCGGCCCAGATTGAGGCCGCTGATCAGCAGCAATGTGTCACCGCCTGCGTAAGCGGCATCGAGCGACGCCCGATCCTGATAATCGCCAAACTTCACCGCAACCGTCGGGCTGGCGAGATGCTCAAGTTTGGCTGGAGAGCGGGTGACCAGCGTCAATTCGCGGTCAGGCTGCTCGTTCAACAACGCTTTGGTCACTCGGCCACCAAGGTCGCCAGAAGCTCCGCTGATAACGATCTTGCCCATGTACACGCATCCTTCCTCTTTATTTTCTGAACCTGCTATTCCCGCATGCCCGGTCGTGCCGTTTCCCGTCCGGCCAACCGCCTGCGCCGATGCTATCGGGCCTGAATCTCGCTGCGGTCCGCCGCCACGACTTCGACAATCTCAGGCCGCCGACATCATGCGCGCGAGCCTGTCGACGAAGAACGGCGCTGGCTTCATGATCAGCGTCCGCTGGCGCACGATAATCTGACGGACCTCCTGCCAGTAAGCCTGGAACTCCTGATCTGCCCTCATTTTTTCGCGGTTTGCTTCGCGCCCATCAAGGCTGTCATGGCCCCACAGGTGGATGACCTCATTCAGGTCACCAACCTCGCTGGCATAATAGCCCAGCATATTGGGCAGGTACCGCGCCTGGGCAGCCATCCCCTTTGTTTCGTACAACGAGAAATATTGCGCGATGCATCCGGGCTTCAGGGTGTAGATGCGCTGCTCAACGTACATTTTCTGATCTTTCGAAGAGACACCGAGAACAGCCGTACCTCCCGGGTCTGCCCATCATCGCGGGAGCATGGCCGGCAAAAAGCCGGGTCAGGACTGGCGAGACCACTTGGTATTGTAGTCAAAGTACCAACCGGCTGTGACGCCAGCATGGTCGAATTCACCCGGCACCCAATTGTCGTCTGCCTGATCCATGTCGGCGCCAAGCTCGAACGCACCACCCATTGGCGACTTAAAATACCAGTACCAATTGGAACCAAGTTCGAACCGGCCCGGTCCGCGGGCTGTTTCAAACCCTGCCTTTTGCAGTTTATGACCGCCCGCAAAGACGTCCTGCGCATCGCCGAACGTGAATTCGGCGTGCTGGAAGCTGGGAGGGGTATCGTCGAAGGGGCGCATGAGGAACAGGCTGTGATGGTCCGAATGACCTTGGGCCCGTGCAAAAACCCCCATATTGTCGCGGAAGGAATCGGTGATCCGGAAACCAAGCCGGTCGCGATAGAACTTGATCGACTCCTTGGGATCATTCGTCCAGTAGACAACGTGACCCAGTTGGCGCGCCGGACTGTGCTCTTCAAAGTTCACGCGCTGGTTGAAACGCTCCATCTTGTGACCGGGAACATTGCGGATGTAACCGGGCGCTTCGTAGGTACGGCGCTGCGACACGCGGAAAAACAATGCGTTATTGTCGTCGTCCACCGATTGTAGAACGCCGTCCGCCCATTTGACCTGCCGGTCACGGGCCAGTTCGTCCGCCAGCGCGTCGAGGTCAGCCTGACCTTTTACGCCCCAGACCGAAGCGCGCAGGGTCGGGCCTCGAACGTTGGCAAGGGGCAGTGACGGATCGTCCAGCAGGCGCAATTCGACACCGCTCCCGTCAAGCGCCTCGAAAGACGCACCACGCGCACCATGTTCAAGCTCGGAGAGGCCATAAAGTTTGAGAAACAGGCGCGACGCTTCGAGGTCGTCGACACCCATAACCAGGCTTTCCGGTCCGGTGATATTCATGTCCATCCATCTCCCGCAGAGCCTGCATGCAGAGCCAGAACGCTTGCTGCACAGCGGCCCCGATCATTTGCCGCACCATAACCGAAACGAGTCGTATCGTAAATAGCAATCAGTTGGCTGCATCACGACTTTCTGTCAGCGCCATTTTCACTGCCTGGGGTACCGGCATGCCGTGTTCGAGAATAAGCGTGCGGATGCGTTGTTCGATCACGCCAGCCAGTTGCGCCTTTTCTATCGCGCTGCCTACAACGTCTGCAGGAATGGCAATGACGCCATCGTCGTCGACGACGATCCAGTCACCCGGCAATACGCTGACCCCGCCCAGAATGATTGGCTGCATGGCCAGTCCCGGGATATGGCGGCGCAGATTTACCGGCGTCAGTCCTTTTGCCACGAACGTGGCGGGCATTTTCGATATGGCTTCCCGATCGCGCGCGAAACCGTCAATCACTGCCCCGGACAGACCGCGTTTGACAATGTTTGCTGCAAGCAATTCACCAAGATAAGCGGTGTTTCCCGGTCCGAGAATGCACAGGAAGTCGCCCTCGGCAGCGCACTCGATCGCTTCGAAAACGGGAAGTAGCGAACCTTCGGCGCAACTGGCCGTAACTGCACGCCCGGCTCTCGTGCCAGCACCGCTGTAGCGCACAAACCCGGGCGCAGCCACGCCCGCTCCGCCGACCGCGTCGGAAAGCATGGCGGTAGACAGCGCCTGCAACTTCTCTCTTGTCACGATGTCCGTCGAGTCCATTGCAATCGCCGCTGCTGCTTCCGAGAAAATGGATATACGATCCCTAGCGTATCGTATCAAGTGTGCTCCGCATCAATCAGGTGTGGCGGCCCGATCAATTCCGTCGTCAATGGTTTCGCGCGCCATCCACCGGTCGACGATCCTGCGTGCGGCAACACCGGCCGCGTCGGCCTTTACGCTGCGTTCGCCGCGCGACCCACGGCGCGGCTGGCGGCTGGAAAGGGCCTGCACCTTGGACAAAATTTCCTCGTCTTCGCGGAAACCACGCATGAGTATTTGTGCAAAGTGATCCATCGCGGCCGCATCGTTGGCAAAATCCCGCGCTGCTACGAAGAAGTAGAGCATATTGCCGGCATCCACGGGTGTGGTCAGGTGCGCAAAGAAAGTTTGCCCGCCAGGAACGTCGGGCTGGTCGGGATCAAAGAAGACAGTGCCGCTCTCATGCGCAGCCGGGGACAGAAAAGTTCCAAAGCCATGCCGGTTCCACGGCATGCCAGGCGCAAGGCCAAGGGACATCGCGTAGCCTGCAGCAAGCGGGCTGCGAACGAAATCCTGAGTATAAGTCACCCTGTCGCCGTCGACGGTGACTTCGGGCGGATTAACCCAGTCCATGATGCCGAAACTGGCCGCATGCACATAGCCGAGGTGCGTCAGGTCCAGCACATTTTCCTTAAGCAAAAGGTAGTTGGCCGCAATCGGCATCACGCCCTTGCGCATGACGAACGCCGGATCGGTCGTCCAGTCCATCTGCGGCGGCGGAGGCACCTGGTCGATCCTTTGCTGGTCTCCCAGATAAATCCAGACGATCGGACCGATTTCGCGCACCGGATAACTTTCAACCCGGATCGGTGGCGGAGATGCCATTGACGGCACATGAACGCAGCGTCCTCCGGGTCCGAAGCGGAACCCGTGATAAGGGCATTCTATGACATCGCCTTCCACTTTGCCCGCCGACAGCGGCGCCTGCCGGTGTGGGCAGCGATCCTCGAGCGCGATGACTTCTCCTGTTGCGCCACGATAGAGCACGACCGGAGTATCAAGCAGCCACCGCGCCAGAGGCTCCTGACCGACTTCGTCAGCAAGGGCGGCCACCCACCAGCAGTTCAAAGGGTAATTCCGGCCGCCCTGCGGCGGCGGGGCCAACTGGCCCTGTGCTTTGGATGATGACAACGCTCATACTCCCGGTGTTCGCATTGCGAGGCCGTCCGGGCTTTGTCGGATCCTCCCCGCAAACGTAGACTTACATTGTTATCCTTCGTCAGTAGATGTACATCGGTGGCGATGCAACCGGTAAAGAATACGTTGCGCGGACGATCGGAGATGCGATGCCTGCCCCCGCCAAGCTAAGCCTTGACGCAATACTGGACGAAGCGATTGAACTCCTTCGCACCGAGGGGCTGGACGCTGTCACGATGCGCCAGCTGGCAGAGCGGCTGGGGGTGGAGGCGCCTTCGCTCTATCGACATACCGGGCCCAAAACCCGGCTGATTTCCGCAATGACATTGCGCCTCTTCCGCAGGCAACTTGACGAAGTGGGCGAGAGCGATTCGTGGCGCAATTGGCTGGACAGCTTCGGCAGGAAATTGTGGAGTACGCAGGCGGCAATCCCGGATTGCGCCCGTCTAGTGCTCAGCACAGACTTCACTGACCCGGAACTCAAGGTGATGACCCAATGGGCGGCGTCGGCGCTTTGCAATCATGGTATCGAACCCGACCGGGCATTGGCCATGACACTGTCCGTCCAGGCTTTTGTACTGGGCCTCAGCGGCTTGGCCGACGGACCGAACGCAGCCCAGCTTCGGCAGACTCTGTCCTTTGGTTCGATATTCGACACCACTCTTGGCGTGTTGATAGACGGGTGGGCGACCCGAATAGCGCAAGACCCGGCGGCAAGCTGTTGACCTGCCCGTCAGGCGGCATAAGGATACGAATCGTTTCGTAATATCGGCAAGCCCGAATCCACCGCACTGCCAAGGAATTCATCTGATGACGCGCGCCCGCATTCTTCTCATTGCCGGATCCACTCGCGACGGTTCGTTCAACCAGTCGCTGGTGAGCGCCGCCACCCGGAAATTCAACGCTGCCGGCGCGGATGCGTTGCCATTATCTTTGCAAGATTACGACATGCCGCTTTGTGATGCAGGCGTTTCAGAGCGCGGCATTCCGGATGCGGTGACCGCGTTGCATGCTCTTTTCGCCGCGCACGACGGGATCTTCCTGGCGACGCCGGAATACAACTCCTTCCCCAGTCCTTTGCTCCTGAACATGATCGACTGGCTTTCGCGTGTACGCCATTACGAAGGCGGCATGATCGAAGCGTTCGAACGCTCGGTCTTCGGGATAGGTGCAGCTTCGCCCAGCCCGATCGGTGGCTATCGGGCGCTGATGATGCTGCGCCAGAAGCTGGCGCTCGGCGTCGGCGCTACTGTTGTACCCGCAATGATCGCAGTGTCTGCAGCCTATCAGGCATTTGATGCAGAGGGCAATCTGGCGAACGAACAGGACGCGCAAAACCTCGACAAGGTGGTCCACCAACTGCTTGAAGCCGTCCGCCAGCGGGCTTGAACCATCAGGGGCCAGACACTTTAGAAAGATGAGGTGAGCTCTCGCCCGCATCCGCGCTGCGCATCTGGCGCAAGCGGGCGTTGAGATTTCTGAGGTTGCATTCAAGGCGGTCGAGCAGTGTGATCGTGGCGGCCTCGTCCATGCCCGCCACGATTTCGGCATAGACCGGCGTGACTGACTGCATGGTCCGCGCAAATCGGCTGCGCCCCTCATCGGTCAATCGGGCCAGGAGCAGTCTGGAATCCATGTCGTGGCGGTCCAGCTGCACAAGTTGCATGTCTGCCAGCAGTTTGATGCGGCGACTTATCCATGCCTTGTCGACGAACAGGTTGCGGCTGATCTCGCTGATCGACAGCCCCTCATGTTCGGCCAGAAGTCCGAGAATCCGAAGCTCGGTCGAACCGATGAAAGTCCCGTCATCGAGGATCAGTCTGGCGCAATCCTCAAGCAGGTCGGATGCGGTGCGCACGCGCACCGGTATCTGCCCATCATAGCGCGAGCGCTGCTGCCCTTTTGCCGCCTGATCACCGACTGGTTCCTTGCTGCCTGCCACGCCGTTTCCCTTCGAATTGCAGCTGCGGAAAATCTACATCAATTGCAACCCATCTGTTGTCTTGACAACGGTATTGATTGCGATACGTTACGTTTCAATTGATGGCTTAACTGCTAGGGGGTGCGATGTCATCTCGAACAGGCAAAAGGGGAAACACGATGATGAAGGATGCGGCAAAGGCAACCGTAGCAATTCCCGAATTCCCGAAGAGCCCATATGAATTCTCCGGTCTGGAAGAGTGTCACGCGCATTATGCGACCATGCGTCAATGCCCGGTCCACCATACCGAAGCGCTCGGCGGGTTCTATTCGATCGTTCGCTACCCTGATGTGAAAGCTGCCGGGCTGGACGGCAAATCGTTTTCCTCCGCCACCAAAGGCGTTCTCCTCCCCGCAGACCCGGACTCGCCACGGCTATGGGCGCTGGAACAGGAAGGGCGTGACCATATGGCGGCCAAGCGGCTGTATATGGAGGCCTTCGCTCCGGCGCGGCTCAAAGCGCTGGAACCCCGGCTGACCGAAATCGCTAACGGGCTGATCGATGTTTTTGCGGGGCGCGGATCGTGTGATCTTGTCGAAGACTACGCGCACCCGCTGCCCGTGCTGGGGGTCTGCGCCGCCATTGGCGTCGCGGGTGTTTCTGTAGACAAGATCCGCAAGGTTTCCGGGGATTTTGGCAAAGACCCGTCCCGGCGGCGGGAAGTGATCGCCGAACTTGGCGGACTGGTGATGGGCGAGCTTATGGAGCGCCGCGCCAATCCAAAAGACGACTACCTTACGCGCGTTGCCAATGCGGAACTTAACGGGCGCAGAATGGATGAAGCCGACCTTGCCATGTTCATGGTCGGCTTCTTCACTGCAGGCCATGAAACGACGTCGTCCACGCTCAGCTCGCTGCTGTTTCATACCATGCAGCGGCCCGATCTTTGCAAGCGGATGATGAGCGACGATACCCTGTTGGCAGCAGCGATCGAGGAAACCGTTCGGCTTAACCCACCATTCCAGGCGTTCCACCGTACCACCACTACTGATGTCGAGGTCAGCGGGGCGGTCATTCCGACTGACTCCACAGTGCGCCTTTGCTACGGCGCAGCAAATCGTGACCCGGTCGTGTTCGACCAGCCGGACCGTTTTGATCCTGAGCGACAGACGCCTGGCCATCTGGGCTTCGGCGTGGGCCGCCATGTGTGCGCAGGCGCTCCGCTTGCCCGGCTTGAGATTAAGACGGCCTTCCGTACGCTTCTTGCGCGATTGCCCGATATCGTGCTGACCCAAGACAAACTGGAATACAGCTTTTCGGATGGTGTTTTTGCCGCACCATTGCACTGTCATGCCTCCTTCACTCCCGCTTCTCCGGTTTAGAGCGGCCTTCGACCACTTTGAATCGATCGGGGGATTCCTCTTGGGGCTGATCTGATTCAGAATTCCTGCGGGAGATGGAGGCTGGTATGAATGGGTCACCCGCTCTCGACGGATTTGCGGACGCGGCTTCTGACGGCGGTTGACGATGGGTTGAGTTGCAGCGCGGCTTGGCGTTGCGCCCTCGACAGCGATCCGGTGGGGAAATGGCGGCGCCGGAAAACGGGTAGCTTTGCGTCCGTGGCTCAAGGCAGTGTCGACCGGTCGCTCCGGGTTGAGGAGCGAGCGGAAGGTGTTTTGGCACTTTGGCGCGCGCAAGGGCATCTCGATTGAAGAACTGCGCGCTGCTCTGGCCGAGATGGGCCTGGCGAGTTTCACCGCTTCTTCGGGCGTGGGGGCATGACGAGCAAAAGACGTATGGTCCGCCCCGTCTGCAAGGGGGATTCTGAAGTGCTCTGATCAGTCTGCGTCAGGGTATGCGATCTCATGGGTGAATGCGATCCGTGCCAGCTTGTTGGCCGGCACAACGACGATGGCATTGCGCTCGACTCCTCGCTCGATCATTCCTGTCAACCAGCGTCCCAACGGTTCTCGCTTCGCGCCAGCGACGGCAATGCCGCTCGGGCACCGTGGATGAGTCTCAATCGGCGTCCAATCGGGGGTCTGACTCAAATTCCGTGCAATTCGGGTCATGCTGGCGCCATAACTCTTGCCTTGAGCAGGTCGATTTTTGCGCGCCCGTACATCTGGCGCTTGATGGCCTTGAGGCGGTTGACCTTGCCTTCGACCTGACCGCTGGACCACGGCGTCGAGATCGCCGCGGCAACGGCATCCTTGTCGGCCTCGACCCCGGCGGCGAAGGCGGCGAGCTTTGTATCCGCCGCCATGGCGATCCACGGATCGAGCCGTGCCTTGTCCTTCGAGCGCATCATCGCATGGAAGCGATCGAGAGCCTCGCGTGCGGTGATCAGCGCGGGCACGGCCTTTTCGATGACCGCGTTGATCAGGGCTGTCTGTGCTGATCCGGTGTCGCGTTCGGTGGTCATGCTGCGCGCAATGGTCCGTGCACTCAGCCCCGCACCGCCCATGTGGCCGCGTTTCTCGTCGCGACGCCGGCGGGTCGCCCATTCGCTGACCACGCGTAACGAACCGCCAAAACCGGATGCCTTCAGCCGCCGCCACAATTCAGCGCCGACCCGGCAGCCCGCGTTCCATTCGGCGTCAAGGGTCAGCGACCAGGCATCAAGCGAACTCTGGCGCGTGCGGAAGGTGTCGTGACGCTGGCCGCGCAGGACCTTGCGGATGGTCTTGCGCGACACGCCGGTCGTGCGTGCCATGACCTTGATCGGCACCCGTTGCCCGGCCAGATCGATAATCTGGCGGTTGAGGGCCTCGCGCAATTGGTAGCCATCCCACTGGATACGCTCGGCACGGGTCAGGGTCGCCGGATCGACCGGCCCCGTCGGCGCCAGCGCGCGCCGCAAACATGGCATTTCCGAACGCACCGCCGCCAGAAATGCTGCCGAGGCGTTCTCGAACAGGTGCCAGCGGTCGGCGACCTGCTGCGCCTGCGGCGCCGCTTCGCTGGCGGCCGCGCCATAACCCGGACCACGGTCGCGGCAAATGATCTCAACCTGCGGGTTCTGGCGCAGCCAGGCGATGACCGTGTCGCGCTGGCGATCGGGCAGCAGGTCGATCACCTCGCGGCGTTCGAGATCGACGACGATGCTCCCATAGCTGTGGCCGCGGCGCCAGGCGAAGTCGTCGATGCCAACCACCCGCGCAGGTGGCAGCGGCACGGCGGCAGGGTCCCCGCGTCGCAGAACCCGCAGCATCGTGTCGCGCGACCAGGGCGCCGACAGACGCGCCATCATGCGCGAACCCGGCCTACCGCCCAGCGCGACCGCCACCGCACGCACCAGCGCGTCGCAACGACCCACCCTGCGGTCGTATCGCTGGCCAACTGGCGGCGCCAACGGTTCGTTGAATGTGCGCCGGGGGCAATGCGCGTGCGTGCAGCGGAACCGTCGAACCGACAATCGCAGTCTGACGGTGCTGCCACTGACCGGCAGATCCGTCAGCGTGCGCTCGTATCGACTGTGGAGCGACGTCGAGGGCATCGCGCAGTCAGGGCAGTTCGCCCCCGCCGCCGCCAAACGGCCCGACATCTCGACAATGCCGTCGATCACAGTCCGGCTTTCCACGATCAAACCCGGTAGCCGCAGGCTACTGTCCCATGCTTTCGACGCCATCAACGTGCGCTCCTCTCTGACCCTCACTGGAGTGGGCCGGACACAGCGTGGAAATGTCAAATCTGCACGGAATTTGAGTCAGACCCCCTTTTGCACGCCGGTCCACATCCCCGCGCCAATAACTCAGACCAGCGAGCGCAAGTTGACTGAAAGCATGGTGAACCAGAAAAACCTCTAGCACTGGCCATGCGCAGACGATATACGAAACGGCCCGTATCGTAAAAAGGTGTTTAGGGATGGCTGATTCTAGGACGAAATATGACGTAGTTATCGTTGGCATGGGGCCAGTCGGTGCCACTATCGCTTGCCTGCTCGGCCGCGAAGGTATCAAAGTCCGCGTCGTCGACCGCGAAGCCGCGATTTTCGACAAGCCGCGGGCAATCGTGCTTGATCACGAGGTGCTCCGCACCCTGCAATTCTGCCGCCTCCCACAGTCATTTTTCGACAGCGTCAGCCCGCATACCGGCACAGATTTTATTGGTCAGCAAGGACAGCTGATTAAACTATTTGACCCAAAGGCTCCGCCATTCGAAATGGGCTGGCCCCCAAATGTCATGTTCATCCAGCCCGAACTCGAACTTGCTCTCGCCCAAGCAATGGCCAGTAACCCTTTTATCACGACTGAAAGATGCTTCAATGTAACCGCTATCGATCAGGACGAATCAGGTGTGCGGGTAGAGGGGACCAATGCAGCCGGCAAACACGTATATACTGACGCCTCCTACCTGATTGGAGCAGATGGAGCGAACAGCATTGTCCGAAGTGCCGCCGGGCTGGAAGTTGAAGATCTGGATTTTGCAGAATGGTGGGTGGTCGTAGACGCTTGGCTTGTCGGCGAAGCACACCTGCCGGCAAAGACCACGCAGTTCTGCCAAACGAAACGTCCCGCAACTTACGTTGTCGGCCCTCGCAATCTGCGGCGATGGGAAATCAAACTTCTGCCAGGTGAAGATCCTGCCATTTTCCGCGATCCAGCCGCCGTCAATCGTTTGCTGGCAGACTTTGTCAATGTCAGCGCACTCGATATCTGGAGATCGGCAGTCTATCGCTTCCAGGCCGTTGTTGCGCAGCGTTGGCGAAATGAACGGCTCCTAATCGCTGGCGATGCGGCGCACACGATGCCGCCATTCCTCGCACAGGGCTTGTGCGCCGGGTTGCGCGATGCTGCCAATCTCAGTTGGAAGCTTGCCCAAGTTCTGCGGCGGGGCGCGGATCCGGCACTACTCGACACGTTCGAGCAGGAACGCAAGCCTCACGTCACGGAAATCGTGCGGCATGCCAAGAATTTCGGACTGATTATTGGCGAACTCGATCCCGATAAAGCAGCAGCGCGCGATGAACTGCTCGAGGGTCAGTTGCGAGATGGTTCAGCCCCAACCGTAAGGCAGGCATTTATCCCTAACCTCTCCGGTGGACTGCTCGACGATCACAGTGAGAAGGCAGGCAGTCCATTCATCCAGCCATTGATTGCATCCGATGACGGAGCCTACGTTCTGATGGATTCCGCAGTAGATGCAGAATTCGTTGTAATCGCACGGAGCGGATTGCTGTCAGCAATGCCGGATGAAGCTCTTTCCGCATGGGAAGGCATAGGCGGAAAGATTTTCACGCTGAACCACGAACCCACTGGTCAAGTCCGATTTGCGAGTATTTCAGAGAAAGGTAGCGAAATTTCAGATTGGTTGGATTTAGCAGGCTCAGAAGCAGTCATCGTCCGGCCAGACCGCTACGTCTATGGAACAGCAACCAACAGCACTTTCCTCGTTGATATGATGCTGGATATTGCAAAAAATATTAGCCGCAAGAAGGTTGATGCTTATCCGAGCGATGGGCGTTGGCAATGCCACTGAACCGGAGCTCATCGAGCGATGATAAGACGGTATCAGCGTTTCTGATGGTGTCCCAGTGCGTGGTGTAGCTGAGGGTTGAGGTGGTCACCGTGATTTCCGGATAGGTTAGGGCCGGTCATGTTCCCGGCACTGCCGAGAGCACGATGATCGGATTATCGCTGACAGGTGCTATGGTTTCAAGGGTCGTGTAACGGGCGCGCCGGACAGCCCGTTCGTGGCTCTGCTCCATGAGGATCGCGCCGACAAGCCGGGATTGGGGGCCTCGTTGGGGAAGATGCCGACGACGTCGGTCCTGCGCTTGATTTCGCCGTTGAGACGCTCGATCGGGTTGGTCGAGTGGAGCCATGGTACGATGCTCCCTGGGGAAGGTCATGTAGGCCAGCACGTCGGACTCGGCGGCGTCCATCAGCGTCGGCAGCTTGGGCGGTTTGGGCCGAATCTGGTCGGCAAGGGCGCGCCACTGCTGGTTCGCGGCTTCGGGCGTCTCCTGCACAAAAGCGGTGGCGATGAAGGCCGAGACGACCCCCTGCCGCTCTTGCCGGCGTGAGCCAGCGCGCTCCTCATGAAGTGCACCCAACAGCGCTGCCAGCTGGCACACGGCAGCTTGGAGACCGCCGCCTTGATGCCTTCGTGCGCGTCGGAGAGGATCAGCTTCACGCCGCGCAGGCCCCTGCGCGTAAGCTTACGCAGGAAGGCTGACCAGAAGGGTTCGGCGCTTCGGTGGTTGTTATGGTTTCCGAAGGTTTGGCTGCATTTCCAGCTGAGCTATCTGTGCGGGTTTCCAAGCATTTTGGCCATCGCTATCCTCTATGCGCATTATATCGGATTTGCCGCATTTATGCCTTCGTAAGTTATGAGATCCACCTCGCGGTAGCCTGAGGCTCGTACTGCGATGTCGGCCGCTGCAGCCCTTGCAGCAACGGCCGGATCTGGGCTCCCAAGTTTAGTAAGTCGGACCCAGTTGGTTGTGATGGCCTTCACGTAATTTCGGGTTTCCGAAATTGCAGGTATGCTGCCCAGCGAAAGGGAGCGCCGTTCGGGCCCAGCATTGTACGCAGCTAAAGCCAGATCAACGCGCCCAAAGCGGTCAAGTTGCTGTCGAAGATACCGTGCTCCTGCCCTCATGTTGGCAAGTGCGTCCCAAGGGTTTTTGAGCTCTAGATTTCTCGCTGTCCCCGGCATGACCTGCATCATCCCCATCGCCCCGGCCCCGCTTAGTGCCCAAGCCTTATATCCTGACTCCTGGGCGATGACTGCGTCCAGCAGACCTTCAGGAAGGCCGTTTTCGCAAGCGATCGCGGACATTGCTGAAAAATAGGCTACTCGTCTGTTCTCCACCTCGGGAGCTAGCCACCAGGTTGGGCGATACCCATTCTGAGGGCACAACATAGGTGTGGAAGGCGCTGAAATTCCCTGAAGTGTCAGTTCGAAAACGTCAGAGAGGCGGTTCCCGCCAGTAGCGTAAGTTCCCTGGCTGATCCCGGGCGCATCGCCCGACTCAACCAACCGATCAAAGTGGGCGCTTAATGCGGCTCCAACAGTTCCCTGCTCATTACTGGCGACAACCCCGATCGGAGAAAAACGCACAAGATCAACTTCTCTGGCTTTCGCAGCGGAGGCGCAGATCATTGCGGCCGCGAAGATCGAACTACATTTGAATGAAATCACGACACACCCCTTCCAAGGTGATGTGCCGATCTGATCGAGAATGCGCATGATCAGAAAATCAAAGATGGAAAGCAGAGTCAATCTCGGCGTAAACCCATCAAGCGAGCCAAGCAGCTACCCAACGGCCGATATGTTGCGAACGCTGGCAGCGTTCCTGCCCCTGAGACGGTGTCCACATTCGTCACAATGCAGCGACTGCGAAACATTGTAAAACTCTCTGTCCCGTCTAGGGATGCTCAAATGCTGTTTTGCGAGCCCTGCCCCATTTTTTGCGCCCCAGTTTGAGAATCGCGGCGTTTGTCCTTGGCGCGCAGGCCACCGCAATGGTCACCCCTCGCACTCTCAGAATGTAAGAAGATGTCCTGACAGTCGACAGGGGCCCTGGAACGCGACGGCGCAATTTGGCACATCGTGCCGGCCCTCTTAAGAGGACCAGGGCGCGCTGATCCATCTTCGCAGACTGCTCAAATCATCCGATACAAACACTTGCAGACGGGCCTACCACACGTTTTTGATCGGGACGCTTTTAGCCACTGCCTTCGAATGTCGGGATGCCCAAAATACGCGGGGCACCAGCCTATAGGCTGCGGTACTGCAGCCTCCTAAACGACACACTTCCTTCACGGGCTGCAAATATCGCAGGCCGGAGGCTTAAGAAGCCGTCGCCAATATTATGATTGTAGCCCGACACCTCGTAGGACCGCACCAACTGCCAAGTCTGCCCATCGCGGCCTTGGTAGAAGCTTGCCACGTTTTCGTCATTCACCACCCGGAAATGCATTTTTCGCCCCATTGAAGGCCCTGCGGGTGGGTAAAAAGGTTCGACCCCAGTTTTGTATTGATGAAGGCGGTTCTCGTCCGCTCCCAAGCCGCAAAAAAGCTTGGAATTGTAGAACAACAACAGGCCGCCAATTGCATCTCCCGTTAATTCGAGTTCGACCTCCACTTCGTACCGTCTTTCGCCAGCATTGAGGACGAGCGGCGCTGCGTCCGCCGGCCCGCTGCCCAGTCCTTGCAGTACCAGTGTACCATCGGTGAGCACTGCGCGACTTGCGTAATCGGCACCTGGCCCAAAAAATTGCAACCGTGTGCCAAACGCACTGATCTGAAAGTCATCAGATAGTGCGGTACCGTGCGGCCGCGAGGCACCGCTCATCGGTTTTCGCAATGGGCGAGAAAGATCACCGCCCATTGCGCACGGCCAGCCGTCGGCTGTCCAAGTGAAGGGTTCCAGCAAAAGTTGCCGCCCAAGCGTGCGAAAACCGTTTTCATAGCCGTGATAGACAAGCCACCAGTCGCCGCCCGGGCCTAGGATCGGAGTTGCATGCCCGCGCGACCACCAAGGTTCGGCAGGATCAACAGTGCGGACAATCGGATTATGCGGGCAGTTTTCCCACGGGCCGTGAATGGAACGGGATCGAGCCACGATGACCATGTGGCCCGTAGGCGGACCACCTGTACCCCCTTGGGCGGCGAACATGTAGAACCATTCGCCTCTCCGAAGCATCTTTGGTCCCTCGAGTTCGAACCCTTCAATGACCCAGTCGGCAGGAATTTTCCATCCTTCGTACACCTTCTGTGTCGGTCCGGCGCGTGACAACCCGTCGTCACTGATTGGCACCCTATTGCCGCCATTGAGAAACAAATAGCGTTTGCCATCTTCGCCTAC
Organism: Novosphingobium sp. MMS21-SN21R; assembly: GCF_031846015.1. Taxonomy (GTDB): domain Bacteria; phylum Pseudomonadota; class Alphaproteobacteria; order Sphingomonadales; family Sphingomonadaceae; genus Novosphingobium. The sequence continues at coordinate 186,762 of NZ_JAVRDU010000004.1, forward strand.
CGCGTGGCCCGGATCGATGCCGTCGAAAATATCCATGTCCGCAGGTTCGCTCCATGGGCCCTCGATCCGGTCCGCGTGAACCACCATAACTGAAATCGTTGGTCGCCGCGGGCCGGGCGGCGGAGAACTTGCCGCAATCGGGATGTTCAGAGCGGGGAAGTAAATAAAATAGCGCCCATCGTGCTTGACGAGATCGGGTGCGAAAACCGAACCGACCGGCCTTTGCAGTGCGGGACCAATCGGCGTCCAGTTCACCAAGTCGGCTGATTGCCAGATTAATAGCCCTGGGTAATATTCGAACGAAGAGGAGACCTTGTAGTACTGGTCGCCGTCGTGCAGCACGCTGGGATCCGGGTGGTCGCCTGCCAGGACGGGATTGAGGTAGGTCCCATTGCCAAGATCTGCCCTGCGCTGCCCTTCGATTCCACGCTTCCACGGAAAAGCCCGTTTCGGCGTGACCCTGTCGGGAGCGCCCTTTGCCAGGGCAGCGCCATTACCTATCGGCAAGGAAGTGGCAGCCGCCCCTGCCATTGCCAGTGAGAGCACTTCGCGGCGGGTGCTTTCAGGTATCGACACGACTGTCTCCTCGATTATCAGTGGCCAGATCTTATTGTCGACACGGCCGATGTGGGCGCAGCGCGTGATACGCGGTCGACGATGACGGTCGCGTGAACTGCTGCGTTCGAACTATTGCCGGCCCATATGCCGAAGATGCTGGCGCCTAACTCCCAGGAGCGTGTCGCGACATTCCAATGGTGCAGGGCACTAAATTTTCATTCTGGCGGCATGCCACTTCACATGTTCAGCCATGAAGGTCGAAATGAAGTAATATGAGTGGTCATAGCCCGGCTGCATGCGGATCGTCGCGGAAATTCCGGCGTCCTGCGTCGCGCGGACTAGCAAATCCGTCTTGAGCTGGACTTCAAGGAAGCTGTCCGCATCCCCCTGGTCGACCAGCAGTTCAGGCACCCGCGCGCCATCGGCGATCAGAGCGCAGGCGTCATATTCCCGCCAGGCCGTGCGGTCCGGCCCGAGATAGCCGCCGAGCGCCTTTTCGCCCCACGGGCATTCCAGTGGTGCGACAATGGGTGAAAAGGCGCTGACCGAGCGGAAGCGGCCGGGATTGCGCAGGGCGATGGTGAGTGCGCCGTGACCTCCCATCGAGTGGCCGGTGATCCCCTGCCGGTCCAGATCGACCGGGAAATTACCGGCAACAAGTGCCGGCAATTCGTGCTCGATATAGCTGCGCATGCGAAAGTTCCGCGCCCAAAGCTCCTGCGTGGCATCGACATAGAAGCCGGCGCCCTTGCCGAAATCATAGCCTTCGTCGTCCGGCACGTCATCGCCGCGCGGGCTGGTGTCGGGCGCGACGAAGACAATCCCCACTTCGGCGCAGGCGGCGCGGAATTCGCCCTTTTCGGTTACGTTGGCATGGGTGCAGGTCAGGCCTGAAAGATACCACAGCACCGGCAGCTTCGCGCCTGGGGTATGATCCGGCACGAAGACCGAAAAGGTCATGGGCGTGCCCGTTTGCGCGGACTGGTGCGTATAGACGCCCTGCATGCCGCCGTGGCTCTTCCAGGCCGAAACCTGTTCCATCAGAACACCACGACCGAACGGATCGACTTGCCCGCGTGCATCAGGTCGAAGGCGGTGTTGATTTCCTCCAACCCCATGACGTGCGTGATCATCGGGTCGATTTCGATCTTACCGGTCATGTACATGTCGACGATCTTGGGTACGTCAGTGCGGCCCTTGGCCCCGCCGAACGCCGTGCCGCGCCAGTTGCGCCCGGTGACGAGCTGGAACGGGCGGGTGGCAATTTCCTTGCCGGCTTCGGCCACGCCAATGATGATCGAGGTGCCCCAACCGCGGTGACACGCTTCGAGCGCAGTCCGCATGACTTCGGTGTTGCCGGTGGCGTCGAAGGTATAGTCCGCGCCGCCGTCGGTCATGGCGACGATCTTCGCCACGGTGTCTTCACGGCTCAGCCCGCGCGAGTTGAGGAAGTCGGTCATGCCGAACTTGCGGCCCCATTCCTCGCGGTCGGGGTTGAGATCGACGCCGATGATCTTGGCCGCACCCGCCAACCTCGCGCCCTGGATGACGTTGAGGCCGATGCCGCCGAGCCCGAAGACCACGACATTGTCGCCCACCTGCACATTGGCAGTATTGATCACCGCGCCGACCCCTGTGGTCACGCCGCAGCCGATGTAGCAGCTCGTCTGAAACGGCGCGTCGTCACGGATTTTCGCAACGGCAATCTCGGGCAGCACGGTGAAGTTCGAGAAAGTGCTGCAGCCCATGTAGTGGAAGATGGTCTGGCCCTTGTAGGAAAAGCGGCTGGTGCCATCGGGCATCAGCCCCTGCCCCTGTGTGGCGCGGATCGCGGTGCACAGGTTGGTCTTGCCGCTCAGGCACGACTTACACTGCCGGCATTCGGGCGTGTAAAGCGGGATCACGTGATCGCCGGGCTTGACGCTGGTTACCCCGACCCCGACCTCGCGTACGATCCCGGCGCCTTCATGACCGAGCACCGAGGGGAACAAGCCCTCGCTGTCCAGTCCGTCGAGCGTGTAGGCATCGGTGTGGCAGATCCCGGTTGCCATAATCTCGACCAGCACTTCACCCGCCCTGGGCCCTTCGAGATCAAGCTCGACAATCTCAAGCGGCTGCTTGGCGGCAAAGGCAACGGCGGCGCGGGTCTTCATGATGGATTCCTGTCTAACAAGCGCAGATTAAACCGGCAGTCCGACATAATTCTCGGCAATGCTGGTCTGGGCGGCGCGGCTGGAGGCGATGTATTCGAGCTCGGCGACCTGCATCGCCCGCTCGAACGGGCCGTCCTCGGGAAAGCGGTGCATCAGTTTGGTCAGCGACCAACTGAACCGCTCGGACTTCCATACCCGGGCGAGGGCCTTGGCCGAGTAACCGGCGATTCCATCCGCTTCGCCGCGCCTGAAGAAAGCGGTGAGCGCCTCGGCGGCGTAGTGCACGTCGCTTGCGGCAAGGTTGAGACCCTTGGCTCCGGTCGGGGGCACGATGTGCGCAGCGTCACCTCACAAAAGCATGTTGCCGTGGCGCATCGGCTCGAACACGTAGGACCGCAGCGGCGCGATCGACTTCTCGATCGACCGCCCACGAGTGATGTTGGCAGCGGGTTCGGGGCCAAGGCGGATGGCGAGCTCGTCCCAGATGCGCTCGTCCGGCCAGTCTTCGACCTTCTCGGTCAGCGGCACGTCGATGTAGTAGCGGCTGCGGGTCTTGCTGCGCATCGAGGCGAGCGCGAAGCCGTGCTCGTGGTTGGCGTAGATCAGCTCGGAGTGGCAAGGCGGGACATCGACGAGGATGCCGAGCCAGCCGAACGGATAGACCCGCTCGAACTCGCGCGCGACGCTTGCGGGGATTGCCTTGCGGCTCGGCCCGTGGAACCCATCGCATCCGGCGATGAAGCGCACGTCGATGCGCTGCGCGGCGCCGTCCTTGGTGTAGGTGACGTAGCGCGCGTCACTCTCGATGTCGTGCAGCGCCACGTCGACAACGCCGTAGATGACCTCCAGTCCGCGCGCGGGCGCCGCGTTCATCAGGTCGCGGGTGATCTCGGTCTGGCCGTAGACCACCACCGTCTTGCCAGTCAGCGCTTCACAGTCGATGCGGATCAGGCGTTCGCCGTCGGCGAGGTTGAATCCCGCTTCGACTAGCCCCTCGGCCTTGAGCCGTGCGTCGAGGCCGAGGCGCTCCATCAGGCTGACGGTAATCTGCTCGAGCACGCCGGCGCGGATGCGACCGAGGACATAGTCAGGGGTCTGCCGCTCGAGCACCACGCAGTCCACGCCTTCCGCGCGGAGCAGATGGCCGAGCATCAAACCGGCCGGTCCGGCCCCGATGATCGCAACCTGAGTCTTCATGCTCGTGCGACTTCCTGCACTATGGCGCCGAAGGGCGCTGCGCCGTCAGAGCATTGGCCAACCATGCGGATCGTCTCGCCAAATTGCAGAAACGGCGTGCTCGGCGCACCGGCTGCGATGATTTCGATTGCGCGACGTTCCGAGATGCAGGCGGAACCGCGCGACGCGTACTGCGCATTGGAAACCGTGCCCGAGCCAATCACCGTACCGGCGACAAGATCGCGTGTGCGAGCCGCATGAGCGACCAATTCGGCAAAGGAGAATGCCATCTCACCGCCATTGACGAACCCAAAACGCTCTCCGCCACGCTCGACCAGAAGGTCAAGGCACACACGCCCGTTCTGCCAGTGCTCACCCAGGTAATCGGGTGTCACGGCGAACGGTGCCATCGAACATGCGGGCTTTGCCTGGACCCAGCCGAAACCTGTCTTCATCTCCACAGGCGCGATCGTGCGCAGCGACCAGTCGTTGATCTGCACCACCAACCGGATGTATCCTGCCGCCTGCTCCACGCTGGTGCCCATCGGCACGAAATCGACGATCACGCCGAATTCACCTTCGAAGTCGATGCCGTCAGCCTCACTGGGAAAAGCAGCGGGCTCAACCGGGCCGAGAAAACGATCCGACATGCCTTGGTACATCAGCGGCCGCGCGCGATCGATCGGGTCGATGCCGAAGGCGACCTGCATCAACTCGCCGTGGGTCACGAAGGCCGAGCCGTCGAGCCATTGCCATGATCGAGGCAGCGGAGCGCGAAGTTTCTCGCTGACGACGGCCTCGCCGTCACCGGCCTCGAGCCTGTCGGCAAGGCTGCGGAGATCCGGCAGGGCATCGGACCAGCTCTCGATTGCCGTTAGCAGGCTGGGCCACTTCGGACCGGCTGACATAGATCGTTCGCCATCGCCCGAGACTACGATCAATTCGCCATCGGGAAGGCCGTTGTCATAGGTTGCCAAACGCATCCGTCAGTCCTCGAAAATCGCGACAGCCCGGGTCCATCCGGCCGAAGCGCCCTTGATCTTGTGCGGGAAGCAACTGACGAGGAAACCGTCGGCCGGCAGCGCCTCGAGATTATGCAGCTTCTCGAGATGGCAGTAGCCGATCTCCCGCCCCGCCTTGTGCCCTTCCCAAATTAGCGAGGTGTCACCGGTCTCGGCCACGCGCCGCGCGGTGTGAGCAAACGGCGCGTCCCAGCTCCACGCATCGGTTCCGGTCACCCGAATGCCGCGCGAGGTCAGGAACATCGTCGCTTCGTATCCCATGCCGCATCCGCGGTTCACATAATCGGGATCGCCCAACGCGGCTCCGGCGGCCGTGTTGACCAGGACGATCTCGAGCGGCCTCAACTGATGCCCGATGCGGTGGAGTTCGGCTTCGACATCGGCTGCGGTGACCACGTAGCCATCCTCGAAATGGCGGAAATCCAGCTTCACCCCTGGCTGGAAGCACCAGTCGAGCGGTATCTCGTCGATCGTCATGGCCGCCACGCCGCCATCCTGGGTCGGGTGATAATGCCAGGGTGCGTCGAGATGGGTTCCATTATGTGTAGTCAGCCGCACCCATTCCGCCGCCGCGAACCCTGCCCCGTCCGGGGTCTGGTCCGCAGTTACGCCAGGGAAGAAATGCGCAAGCTCAGTCATGGTCTCGCCGTGCGTCTGGTAGGTGATCTCGGGACGGAGAAACGGCGGATCGCTTACAACGTCGTTGCAAAGCGTGATCGACAGGTCGACGAACCTGCGGGTGGCTGCGGTGCTCATGCTGCCACCAGTTCGACTGGGAGGGTATCGAGCGCATAGAGGGTGTTATTCGGCCGCCGCGTCGCCGGCCCTGCTGCCCTGATCTCGGCCACCTGCTCGACCAGCGCGGTCAGGACCGCTTCCGCTTCATAGCGGGCGACCATCTGGCCAAGACACTGATGAATGCCGAATCCGAACCCGACATGGCCACTCGCATTGCGGTCGATGTCGAAGCGGTCGGGATCGTCCCAGCGCCGCGGATCGCGGTTGGCCGAGGCCAGAAACAGCAGAACCTTGCTCCCCTCCGGAATTGTCGTCCCCGAAACGTCCGCATCGCAGCTGGTCGTCCGGTAAAACGTCTGTGCCACCCCGCCCCAACGGAGACTCTCCTCGATCGCCTTGCGACAAAGCTCCGGTTTCTCCTTCAGCTTGCGCCATTCGTCGGGAAACTGGGTAAAGGCGAACACCAGGTTGGCTATGCCGTTGACCGTCGTGTCGACGCCCGCTGAAAGGAACGAACGGACAAGGCGCTGGGCTTCATCCTCCGAGCAATCCCCCCGGTCGGCTGCGGCATAGACCTCGCGGCCCCAGCCATCGGGCTTGAGGAACTCGCGCTTGCAGCTTTCGGCAACCCAGGCCGTGGCGGCCACGGCTTGCGACATGCTCTGCTCAAGCAGCGCGTTGCGGGGACCGAACGCATTGAACACCGTGGTGGCATAGGGAATCAGGTTCTCCCGGCCTTCGTCGCGAAGTCCGATCATGTCCGGGAAGATGCTGAGCGGAAATGCCTCGGACAGGTCCGCAACCGCCTCGACCGCTCCGCGCCCGACCAGCTCGCGCACTAGCGCCGTGGCCTTCGTGCGCCATTCGGGCTGCCGGGCTTTGAGACTCGGCAGGGAGGCGACCTTGTTCATCAGGCCGCGGGTCCGGCTATGGAGCGGCGGATCGGCCTCGAGCAACAGCGACGGCGGGCGCCAGGGCTGCTCGGTGGCAAAATCCGCCAAGCCGACGCCGCGCGAGGACACGAAGGTCTCCCAGTCGTTGAGCGCATCGCGGACTTCGGCAAAGCGCGCGAGCCCGTAGCACTGGTACCGCTCCAGCCAGACGACCGGCCCCGCTTCGCGCAATCTTTCGTGATGCGGGAACGGATCGGACAGCACCGCCTCGTCGTAAGGATCAAAATCCAGTGCGCTGATCGTCATGTGGTTCCTCTCCCGGCGCGGTCATCCGCGCTCATCCCGGCATTTCAGGTGCTGCCGGTGTTTCCGCCCAGCGTTTCGGCAAACCAGTCGGCGATGCAGTCACGCCCATAGGCCATGTTGTCTGCGCCCACGTGCTCGACGCCACCTTCGCGAGCCGTGAAGATGACCTTTTCGCGGCGTGGCGAGTTGACCAGCTGGTCATACAGGTCGTCGGCGTAAGACAGGCTGATCTGTCGGTCTTCAGCACCGTGGGTGACCAGGAACGGCACCCGGATGCGATCGACGTGGCCATTGAGGTTCATCGCTTCCGACTTGACGAGGAACTCGTCCATGTCGTTGGCCCCGAATGCCCACATCACATGCGCCCAATAATGCGGGACCGGGTTTTCGCCTTCGCGCATCAACCGCTTGTCTTGCACCTCGCGCCAATTGTGATTGGCGCCCCAGACCGCGCCGCTGGCAAACCTCGGCTCGTAAGCGACGGCGCGGGGAGCGAAGTGCCCGCCAAGGCTGATCCCTGTCATCCCGATCCGCGCGGGATCGACATCGGGCTGGCTTTCCAGCCAGTCGACCGCCCTTGCGGCCCATCTTTCCGAATGCGGATCGACCGGCAGTCCCTGCAGACGCAGCGCCTCGCCCGAGCCCGGCTGGTCGACGCACAGCGTGGAAATGCCGCGCCGGGCCAACGCCTCAGGCAGTCGCGACCAGTAGAGCAGCTCCTTGCAGCTATCGAGACCATTGCAATAGACAACTACAGGCTTGCGGCCCTCGCCCGGCGCGCGCGTATAAAGCGCTGGCATTGTTCCTTCAGCCAACGCGATCTCAACCCGGTCGCGGTTGATCTGCCCAAGTGCCGTCGAGCGGTCGAACGAATCCCTCGCCTTGCTGTAGGTGGCTTCGCGGCCGGGCGCACCATGCCCCTGCATCCGTTCCGCAGTGATCAGGTAGAGCGAAGCCCGCTCTAGCTTGTTCGAAGCGGAGATCGCATGCCCCCTTGCCTCGTCCTCGGCGGCGAGCTCGATCAGCTTCTCGCCCATCGCCGCCCACTGTTTCATGAATGCCGGCGTGCCGGCATCTGCACCGCTCGCCGCCGCGTCCCGGATTGGCTGACACATATCGACAATCTCGCCAATCTGCCCGCCGCTCTCCATCGCTATCGCAACAGAAAGGTTCCAGATGTAATTCGGGAAGAGTTCGAGCAGCGCCATCGATCAGGCCTCGACCGCAACGAATAGCCCGGGATTGGGATGGGCATGCGGCATTGTCTGCGGCCCCCCGACGCCGATACCCCACTGATCCATGATCAGCGGCGCGGGCGTATAGGTATTTGGCTGGTGGCTCTCAAAATCCACTTCCTCCAGCTCCGAAGTATACTCGGTGACAAAACCACCCGGCGTGACGAAATAGCTGAAGGTATTGTTGCCGGCGGTATGCCGGCCCGGCCCCCACTGGATGTCGATGCCCTTGAGCTTGAGACGATGTGCTCCGCGCATCATATCGTCGACGCCCAGCATATCGTAAGCGACGTGGTTCAGGCACGGCGGGCCCGGCAAGATGGCGAGACGATGGTGCGCGCTGTTGCAGCGCAGGAAGCACATGAAGTCGCCGAGCCAATCCGAAACCTTAAATCCCAGCACATCGCAAAAGAACCGGACGAGCCCCTGATGGTCAGGGGAATGCAGGACGAGGTGGCTAATTTTGACCGGTAGCCCTTCCCACTTGGCAATCTCGCGCTTTGCCCCCCGCGCCACATCGGACGATATCTCCATCTGGAGGCCATCCGGAGTGAAGAAGCGAAACCCATAGCCGCCCCCTGGCGTCGTTAGTTTGCGCGGTTCATGGACGACCTTCGCACCGGAAGCTTTAACATTGGCGCACAACTCATCGACGTCGGCGCTGCAGTCGGCAGCGAGTGCGATCACGTCGACACGGTTCTCTTCGGCCTTCCTAAGACGCACCACGTGGTGTTCGTCATGACCGGGAGCCTTGAACCAAGCCATGCCATCATCGCTTGTGACGGGGTCGAGACCAAAGATCTCGCCATAGTAAGCCTGCTCGGCTTCAATATCGGTGACGCCATAGCCGACATAACGTATTTCGGAAACGCGGGTCATTGCTGATCCTCTCAAATGGGCTGGGATATGACCGCGAACATCTCCGCGGTGGCCTTGTGGTTGTCGATCGCGGGGCCCTTGCCGAGCTGCCCGTGGCAGATCGCCAAACTTGACGTCACGATGTACGCGCAGCGTTCGAAGCGACGATCGCGATAGGCGCTAAACGCCGATTCCGGATCGTCGTGCCGGGCCAATTCCTCCGCGAGCACGATCGCGTCCTCGATCGCCATTCCGGCGCCTTGGCCGAGATGCGGCGTGGTCGCGTGCACAGCATCGCCAAGCAGGACTGTGCGGCCGTTGTGCCAAGGACCGGTGACAAGGACACCTTCGAGCGGCCGATACACCACCGCCGCATCGTCGACTATCTGATCGGCAAGCGCACGGATGGCAGGCGCGCAGCCCGACAGCTTCGCAGCCATAGTAGCAGCCAGGCCGCGCAACGGATAACGGGGGTTCCCGGGCTCAGGGGTGGTGACGTACATGTACATCACTTCATTGCTGATCGGCACCAGTCCGACCCCGGTCGAGCCGTTATAGACCTGCAATGCGTCAAGCGCCGCGGGGCGCGGAAAATTGTAGCGCCAGACGGATTGGCCTGTAAATTCGGGCTTCTCGGCCGCAGGCAAGACCATGTCTCGAACTTGCGAGTAGACACCGTCCGCACCGATCACCAGATCGTAGCGGCCCACCGAACCGTTTGAGAAGGTCACGGTGACCCCGGCCCCATCGTCGTCCAGTTGCTTCAGCGTCAGACCCAACCTGGTCTTTGCGCCGAGCGCGGCGGAGCTTTCGGCGAGTACCTTCTGCAGGGCCGTCCTGCTGATACCGACGTTCGCGGGTTGTCCCTCGACGAGACGGGGTGTCGGCACCCGAGCCGCCATCGTGCCGTCCGGCAGGAATATCTCGACGGCGTCGAACCCGCAGGCGGCATCCAGGAAAACACTCAACACGCCAAGCTGGTCCATCGCCCTGATTACGTTGGCCTGCTGGATGATCCCGACGCCGTAAACGCTCCAGTCCGGATCGCGCTCGACCAGCTCCACCGAATGACCGGCCGCGAGAGCGATATAGCCGCGGACAGACCTCCGATGCCGGCCCCACGATCAGAATCTTCTGCTGGTGCACACTACTCTCCCCTTGGAAAGCGGTGCGTAGCAAGCCCGAGCGAATATCAAAAAGTGATTATCTGAATAGATTTCTACTTGAATTTCTGATTGAACTTCTCCGAGCACTTCGCGATCTGTGCAACCATCCACTTGATCCCCGGATCGTCGGCGCGGGTTTTGTGATACTGGACCATCTCCTTCATCACGGGAAATTCGAAGGGGAGCGGCTGGTAGACGATCTCGCCCCTGCTCCGGACCATCTTCGCCAGACGCTCGTGCATTATGGCGAGGCGGCTCGTTCCTACCAACAACTCGGGAACAAGGGAAAACGACGCCGCGTAGATCTCGATCTTCCGCTCGTTCCCCCGGTCCTTGAGGTGGGTCTCGGCAAAGGTAACCCGGCTAGTTCTGCCCATTTCGACCGCAACGTGACCGTGCGCATAGAAGTCGTGCTCGCTTAGCGGCTTCTGCAGCACGGCATTCCCGGACCATCCCGCGACGACATATTTTTCCTCAAATAGCAGTTCGGTCGGATGGCCGGGATGACAATGCTCAGTGGGAGTGAGAATCAGATCCAGTTCTCCCCGGTCCAGCAAGCCGAGCATCTCGTCGGAAGGCGGTTGGAGATCCAGCCTGATGCCTGGAGCCAGGGCAGCCAGCCGCGGCACCAGGTCGGCGAACAAGATCGTAGAAAGGTAATCGGACACGCCGATCCGAAACCAGCGATCGGACTTGAGGGGATCGAAGGCCGACGTCTGGGTTATTAGCCGGTCGACCTGAGCGAGGACATCCTTGGTTGGCTGATGCAGCGCCAATGCAAACGCGGTCGGCATCATCCGCTTGCCGTATGATGTAAGGATAGGATCGCCAAAGTAGTCCCGGAGCCGGGCTAGAGCCGCGCTCGCCGCTGGCTGACTAAGGTGCAGCCGCTCCGCTGCCTTCACCGGTGTTGCACTCGTCCAGCAGCACATCGAGTGCTGCCAGCAGGTTGAGATCGAGACCCTTGAC